>JANYGR010000035.1 GCA_025359355.1 Bacteroidota bacterium
GAACTAAGCGCTTTCGATTCTCTTGAAATTCATAGCTTTGAAGCGATTGAGCTATTTCCTAACCAATCAACGCCTTACTATTTTAATGGTGTTGCCAACATACAATTAAAAAAATACGATAAAGCCATTCAATCGTTAAGTGAAGGAATTGAATTTGTAAATAATAACAATCCTTTACTCCTACAGTTTTATTCAAACTTAGGAGAAGCTTACAATTATGTAAAAAACTATGAGAAGTCGGATAAAGCCTTTGATAATGCACTCAAGGTAGATCCTGACAATACATACATTTTAAATAATTATGCTTATTATTTATCTCTTCGTAAAATTACTTTAGAAAAAGCTGAAAAATATTCGAAACGAAGTAATGAATTAGCGCCTAACAATCGCTCTTATATTGACACCTATGGATGGATACTTTATCAATTAGGTAAATATAAGGATGCGGAAGAATGGATTAGTAGAGCGACTAAAATGGGCGCTAAAAACGCAGTGATCTTAGAACATTACGGAGATGTATTATACCGTTTAGATAAAAAAGATGATGCATTGATGTATTGGAAAGAAGCGAAATCAATTGGTAAAGCTTCTGAATGGTTAGATAAAAAAATTACCGATAAAAAATTATATGAATAAAATTCGTTCAACACCTTTATATATTGTTCTTTTATGTATGCTCTTGGTTACAATATCAGCTTGTAAAACTAAAAAGCATACGCAGCAAACCGTAACTACTAATAACCAAACAGATGATACTTTGCAAGGTAAATGCCGTTTACTGTATAAAACAGCAAAAGCCTTAACAAAACACATCAAAGAGAATGAATTGAATTACTCTTGGATTTCGGCTAAAGCAGATGTAGAAACTATTATTGACGGAGAGGATCATAATTTGGATATACGTGTAAAAGGTCGTAAAGACAGCGCTATGTGGATTTCCATTACGGCTGTTGGATTAATAGATGTAGCTAAAATATTAATTACTCGTGATTCCGTTAAAATGGTGGTGTATGTAAAAAAACAATATTTTAAAGGCGATTTTAATTACATCAATCAATTGCTAAATGCTGATTTGGACTTTGACCTGATACAAGCCGCCCTATTTGGTAATAGCGCCGATTTCGACGATGATGACAATAAACTGAAACCTGTTATCGACCGCGAAAATTGCCATTATTTGTTAAGTACAGAACGTAAACGAAAACTTCGTCGTATAGCCAGTGGACAAGATTCATTGAAACGTTCTTTACAAACCATGACACTTAATCCTGAAACATTTAAAATTTTAAAAAATGAATTTGAAGACGCTACAACGAATAGAAGTTTTCATGCCTCTTATAATGATTTTGTAGCAAAGGATTCTGTTTTTGCACCACGCAGTGTTAATATTGAGATAAAGGCAGAGAAGAAAGTGAGCGTTAAAATTAACTATGTTCGCATAGACGTTAATCAGCCACAAAAGCTCACACTTAACATACCTAAAAATTATGAACCTATTCCAATTAAAAAAGAACAGAAATAACATCTTAGCATGTTGCTTTATCTTTCTAATTGGCTATCAACAAGGCATTTTAGGGCAAACCAAAACGCAAAATTCTCAAAAAGATTTAAAGTCAAAACAAAAAAAGTTGAATGATGACATCAAACAACTCAACTCTCAATTGAGTCAAACTAAGGCTAGTAAAAAATCTCAGATTAATACCATTGTTGTTATCAATACCAAAATTAAGGTACGAGAAGAACTTATTAGTACGATTAATTCTGAATTATCAGGAATCAATACAACCATTAAAGAAAACGTTAATGAAATAAATAGTTTAAAAGCAAACTTAGATAAACTAAAAAGCGAGTATGCTAAAATGATTTATTTTGCTCAACGTAATCAAGATTCTTACACTAAAATTATGTTTTTATTTTCGTCTGGAAATTTTAATCAAGCGTACATGCGCATTAAATATTTTCAGCAATACGCTGCCTTCCGAAAAAAACAAGCTAATGAAATTATTGCCACTCAACAGGTATTGAGCAATAAATTAAAGGAACTAGAAGAACAACGTCACGAAAAAAATATCTTACTTGGAAATGAGAAGGAAGAAAAAACACAATTAGACAGCGAAAAAAATCAACAAGAAATTGTATTAAGTGAATTACAACAACAAGAAAAAGAATTAAAAGCTGAATTAGAAAAGAAAAAGCGTGATGCTGAAAATTTGCAAATAGCCATCAAAAAATTAATTCAAGATGAGATCAAACGCAAGCTGGACGAGTCTGTTAAAATTGCTTCGGAAAAGGCTGCCAAAGCTGAAAAGGCAGAGAAATTGAAGAATGAAAAAAATAATAAAAAAGAAAAAATAGAAACTAAAACAAAAGCAGAAATCAAGGAAACAGAAAAGAAAGCTGTTGCTCCAGAACTTACAGCAGAAGCTGAAGCTATAGGCAATGACTTTGTAAGCAGTAGGGGCAAATTACCATGGCCTGTTGCAAAAGGTGTAATTTGTCAACCTTATGGCGAATACGAGCACCCTGCTATTAAAGGTTTTATTATGAATAACAATGGTGTTGAAATCTGTTCCAATAAAGGCTCACAGGCACGCGCTGTGTTTGGCGGAGAAGTAACTAGTATCGCCATTGCACCAACTGGAGGTAAACTTATTATCATTCGTCATGGCGAATATTTAAGTGTATATATGAATATAGGAGATGTCTTTGTAAAACAAGGAGATAAAGTTTATATCAAACAAGCACTCGGCACTATCCTCGACGAAGATGGCAAAACCAGTATGAACCTTCAAATTTGGAAAGGTCAAAAAACAATGGATCCGAGCGGATGGTTGTTTAACGGGCGATAATAGCTTAATCTGTTTTACAATTTTTCTAATTGAGTATTGGTAAGCTTTCCATTTA
>JANYGR010000088.1 GCA_025359355.1 Bacteroidota bacterium
GTTACATCGTTGGTCACGAATAAATCTTCGTTATAAAATTCTTCACCTTTACTTGTGTATGAGAAATTATAATTTTTGTTAGGAGGTAAGATAGTAGAAAATGTTCCATTCTCTTTTGGTCTATATTGACCAACAATTTCACCAGTTTCTTTATCAGTTACTATAATAACAATATCTTCTGGTAATTTCTCGCCATCAGCAGCCACAATAGAACCTTTAAATAAGGCTAATGGTTTTTCTTTAGCATCTGGTATAGACATAACATAGATATCTTTTTCGCCGTAACCTTTATCGTTAGCCGAAGAAAAATAACCACGTTTACCATCAGGTGAAGTTACAAAAAACACATCGTCATCTGGTGTATTGATAGGATAATGCATGTTTTCTGGAGCAGTAAATTTACCATCCTCATCAGGAGAAGAAACAAAAATATCAAAGCCACCCATCGATTTGTGTCCGCGTGATGCAAATATTAAATCTCCGGAAGGGTGAATAAATACAGCATCTTCATCGTATTTAGTGTTGATGGTTGGACCTAAATTTTGCGCTAAACTCCATTTACCATTCGGTAATTTTTTACAACGGTAAATATCTCTGCCGCCAAATCCGCCTGGACGTTCAGATACAAAAAATAAGGTATTACGATCTGCAGTTAAGCAACCGTGAGTTTCCCAATATTTAGAATTAATATCCGAACCAAAAGATTGTAGCGGACCCCAAGTTTTTCCATCCCACTCACTATAGTAAATATTACCATTACCATTATCATCACGGTAAATGATTAATGACTGACCATCAGGCGTTAAATTTATAGACCCTTCATGCCCATTAGTGTTGATGTTATCACCAATTGATTTTGGTGAAGACCAGGCGCCATTATCGTCTTTATATGCCACAACCACATCTTCAAAAAACTGACCATCAGGTGTTCTTTCCCCACCAGTAGAGGTATTACGACGTGTTGTGTAAATAATCATTCTTTCATCAGCACTTAATACTGGACTAAAATCAGGATATTCGCTATTAATACTATCTCCTAAGTTTTTAATTTGAACGTTAATAGGCGCAGCTACCAGCTCTTTAGCGTACGCTGTTTGTGCTTTATAAAAAGCGACTTCTTCTTTAATGTCTTTGCTCTTCACATATTGTTTTTCGAATATATCATATTGAATCGCTGCTTCATCAAATTTATAATTGATATGCAAAGCTCTACCGTAATAAAAATGAGCTAATGGCGACGCAGATTTCTCTGATGGGTCGTCTTGTTTATAGTTTTTACTAACGTTTGTAATTGCCTTGGCTAAAGGCTTTTCAGCTAATCCTTTTTTTGTAGAAGAATTAAGATAACAATATCCTACATTAAAATTAATGTTTGCCGAAGTTGAATCTATTTTGTAAGCCTCCAAAAAATTCTTAAGAGCTAAGTCATAATTTTCTTCTAACAATAAGAAACTGCCTTCTCTAAAATAATCTGAATAAGAGCCAGAGGGTAATTGTGCTTTAATAATATTAGCAACAAATAATAGAGCAACGATAAATAATAGATTTTTCTTCATTATATTTTTTTTACAAGTTAGCAAAAATAGTATTTTTTAGATAAAAACAATCTTTTAAACGATAAAAATCCCGCTTTTAAGGGCGGGATTTAACAATATCAATTATATTTTAATTAGGAAATTCTATTTACATCCCATTGTTCCATATAGTCTGCTACTTTTCTTAAGAAGGTTCCTCCCAAAGATCCATCAACAACTCTATGATCATAAGATAAGGAAAGGAACATGAAATGACGAATCGCAATAACGTCGCCCTGAGGTGTTTCTATTACTGCCGGTTTCTTTTTAATAGTACCAACCGCTAATATGGCCACTTGTGGTTGCAAAATAATAGGAGTTCCCATTACATTTCCAAACCCACCAACATTAGTTAATGTAAATGTACCGCCTTGAATTTCATCAGGCGCTAGTTTATTAGCACGTGCACGAGTCGCTAAATCATTAACATCCTTAGTTAAACCCACTAAATTTTTCTGATCGGCATTTTTAATAACAGGCACAATTAAATTCCCTGTTGGTAATGCAGCAGCCATTCCGATATTAATGTTTTTACGCTTAATAATTTTTGTTCCTGTTTGATCAACAGACACATTAATCATTGGAAAATCTTTAATCGCTTTTGCTACACACTCAATAAATAAAGGCGTAAAGGTCATCTTCTCACCTTCACGTTTTTCGAAATCTTTCTTCACTTTATCTCTCCATTGTACTAAATTAGTCACGTCGGCTTCTACAAAAGAAGTCACGTGTGGCGATACGTGCTTACTCATTACCATATTGTCGGCAATGATTTTACGCATACGATCCATTTCTATTATTTCGTCGCCAGCACCCACAGATACCGCAGGGCGTTGAACTAATATGGTATTATCTGGAACTCCCATCGCTGATTTGTTAGCTGCGGGAGTGGTTGTTGCTGTTTTGTTTTCCGAAGTGGAGGCTACCGAAGCCGTTTTATTTCTGTTAGGTAAGTAAGCTAAGATATCTGCTTTTGTAACGCGTCCATCTTGTCCAGATCCTTTAACTGAATCTAATTCAGATAACGAAATACCTTCTTCTTTAGCAATACTTTTTACTAAAGGTGAATAAAATTTATCTGAATTTTTAAAATCAACAGGCTCTGTATGACTTGCTACTACTGGCGTTGAAGCAGGAGAAGAAGCTGTAGTTGAAGCAGGAGTCGTTGCTTTTGGTGTTTCTGCAACGCTGGCATTAGCATCAGAAGAAATAATAGCAATAACAGCGCCTACTTGAACAACATCATTTTCATTAAATAATTTTTTAATTAATGTGCCTTCAAAAGGCGATGGAATCTCGGAATCTACCTTATCAGTAGCTATTTCTAAAATTGTTTCGTCAAGTTTTATTGAATCACCTTCGTTTTTTGTCCACTTAATAATAGTTGCTTCTGCAACACTTTCGCCCATTTTGGGCATTGTTAATTCAAATTGAGCCATTGTAATTAAATAATGTAAGTTGCAAAAATAAGGG
>JANYGR010000118.1 GCA_025359355.1 Bacteroidota bacterium
ATAGCAATAGCGAAAAACGGCATCGTTGTTACTAAATAAAAACCGCGTTGCTCAAGCGTCACCATTAAAGGCAAAGCACCTGACAAACCAATCAACAAAAACCAACCTATAGTTTTATAGTGTTTGTTATCGTCATTATCAACTGCCTTATGTTTTTTTGTAAAAAATAAAATCAAAGATGAGATAGCTACTATTGGTAATAATTCTTGAACCAAAATAAATAATAATTCAAATCGGTTACCCGTTGTAGAACCTACATTATTAAAGGTTCTAACTAACCTCGTTTCAAAATAACGTTGATAGCTATCATATACATCATGATTGGTTAACACTAAAAAAAGATATAAAGCTATTGGTACAGACATTAACAACGAGGAATACAAAATCATTTTTTTAAATGACATGGCTCTTACTACCAACCAATAGGCGCATACAGCTACTAAAGGAAATAAACCCTGAATACCTTTAGTGAGACTAGCTAAGAAAATAAACAGACCTCCCAATAAAATATTGCGAATGATTTTTTGATTTAAAAATAAAGCAGAATAAATAAAGTAAATAGAAGCAATCGTAAAAACCGACATCACAGTTTCTTCTACATGATTAATATAGGCCCAAAAACAAACAGGAATGGTTGTCCAAAATAAAATAGGAAGCCAACTATGATTTGCTATTAAAGTGTTTGAGCTATATATCTTTTTCCATAATTGATGGATAAAAAAAGCATTGGCTGTAAAACAAATAAAACAAAATAACCGCTCCACATACATGCTAGTTCCTAAAACCTTATAAAACAAGGCTAATAAGCCAAAGTAAAGAGGCGGTTGTTCATTAAAAGAAGTGAGATAGGTTTGACTAAAATTCAAATTCCAAAAAGTGCCGTTGCCCAGTGCTAAATTTTTACTCACGCAGATATAAAGCATGCCGTCCATAAATGAGCCATCTTGAATAAGTTGCGATACTATTAAAATAACAATAGCTGATACTGTAAATAACCAAAAGGGTACTATTTTAGATTTTAAAAACATACCGATTTACTGTTGTGCATTTTTATAGAGAAACAAGGCAATGAAAGAAAATACAATATTAGGAATCCAAACTGCCAATAAAGGTTGAATAGATAAACCAGAGGTTGCAAAGGTTGTAGAAATATGCATAAATAAAATATACACACAACTTAATACTAATCCTAATGCGATGTGCAACCCTACTCCTCCCCTTATTTTTCGGGTGGAAATAGACACACCAATGATTGTTAATATAAAGGTTGCAAATGGAAATGCGGTGCGCTTATACATTTCTACTTCAAAAAATTCGATGCGGCTTGAGCCCTTTAATTTTTCTTTTGCAATAAATTCTTTGAGTTCAAAATAAGGCATCACTTCAATTTTACTTAAAAAACGCATCATGTCCTTAGGCGAAAAATCAATCTTCATATTTTTTGTTGGATAAAATTTATGCGTTTCTTTAAATATAAATTTCGGTTTACCTTTTTTAGTACTATCTAATTTCGTATAAATTAACGTCCGCTCAAATACATCCATTAAGTTCCATGACTTAGAAAGGCTGTCCCACTGCATACTTTCAGCCTTAAGCATATACGTTTGCTTATTACGCGCTATTTTTTCAATAGTAACATGATTCGCAATGTTTAATCCATTATTATAATCCGATAAATACAAATACGTTCCTGGAGCTATTTGTCTGTGTATATTTCTTTCATCCGTAACGTACCCAGAATTAAGATACTTATCTTCAAATCCAATACGGATTTTATTAGATTTTGGAATGACAAAATGATTTAAAATTAATGACATAACTGTAATAATAGTTGCACCAATCATATAAGGACGAAGTATACGTTTAAAGCTTGTGCCACTTGATAAGATAGCGACAAACTCCGTCTTATAAGCCATTTTAGAAGTAAATAAAATAACCGCAATAAACGTAAATAAAGGACTAATTTCATTCCCTATTACGGAAATTTATTTAGTCCTTTATTTACGTTTATTGCGGTTATTTTATTTACTTCTAAAATGGCTTATAAGACGGAGTTTGTCGCTATCTTATCAAGTGGCACAAGCTTTAAACGTATACTTCGTCCTTATATG
>JANYGR010000169.1 GCA_025359355.1 Bacteroidota bacterium
CGGCAAAGAAGAACCTATACAACGTTTTCACCCATGGGTGTTTTCGGGTGCTATTAAAATAACTGATTCCAACATTGTGGATGGTGATATCGTGGAAATATATTCTGCGAAACAACAGTTTTTGGGCATGGCTCATTATCAAAAAGCGAGTATTACTGCACGTATTATTTCTTTTAGTAAACAACAAATCGACGTCAATTTTTGGACTAAAAAAATAGAAAAAGCATTAACATTTCGTGGCTTTTTAAATTTAGCCAACAATCCTAATACCAATGTGTTTCGCTTAGTATTTGGAGAAGGCGATGACTTACCGGGCTTGATTATGGACTATTACGACGGACACGTTGTTTTTCAGGCACATAGTATTGGTATGCATAAAAGTAGAATTGATATTACCGAAGCATTAAAACAAGTTTTCAAATCTAACTTGAAATCGGTGTATGATAAAAGCGCTGAAACATTACCAAATCAATATGCCATCAATTTATCTAATGAATTTTTATACGGTTCTTGTAATGAAGAGTTAGTGGTAATTGAAAATGGCGTTAAGTTTTATATTGATTTTATCAATGGCCAAAAAACAGGATTTTTTATCGATCAGCGCGAAAACAGAAGCTTATTAGGAACTTATAGTAAAGATAAACGCGTGCTTAATACGTTTTCATACACGGGGGGATTTTCGATGTATGCCGCTAAACATGGATGTGAAATTGTTCACTCTGTAGATTCGAGTAAGAACGCAATTGAGTTATGTAATAAAAATGCAATATTAAATAATGTGACGAATCATGAAGGTTTTGCGGTTGATACTTTTGATTATTTAAAAGATCATGGTAAAAATTATGATGTGATTATCCTTGATCCACCTGCCTTTGCAAAGAGTAAAGATGTATCGCATAATGCCGTGATTGGCTACAAACGCTTAAATGCAATGGCTTTACAAAATATTAAAAAAGGTGGAATTTTATTTACATTTTCATGCTCGGGTGTTATTGATAAAAAATTATTTTATAATTCGGTAACTGCTGGTGCTATCGAATCTCGCCGACATTTAAAATTACTACATACAATTTCTCAACCAGCCGATCATACCATTACTCCTAATTTTCCGGAGGGAGAATATTTGAAAGGGTTAGTTTTTTATGTAGAATAAATAATTTTTTAGATCAGTCATCATCAAATCAAACAACTATGAAAACAAGCATTTTTTTTTTATCACTATTAATAGCAGGCAGTTCATTCGCGCAATCGTTTAACTTTATGGTTGGCGACAGGCGTTCTTCTTCTCCAATTGAAGATCCAGAAACAGAAACGTTTGAAAATAACGGAAATAAATATATTTTATACCAAGCATATTCTATGAAAGATGGTATGCAAGTTCAATTGCAGGGCTATAAACCCAATAATGATTATTTGTGTAGTAAAAAATTATATGTACCCGAAGAAAAAATGTTGATTTCCATTTATGAAGGTTTTTTAAATTTGGAAAATAATATGCAACTTATTAAATCAACTTTTAATAAAGATGCTAAAAAAACATTTGTTTACGCTCATGCAATTAATGAGTATGGCGATGAAAGTGATGATCATAAAGAATTACTATCCATACCTGCTGAAAAGGCTATGAATTCAGGTAATTTCACCTGCGCCACTTCTCCTAACAGAAAATTTTCTGTGATTTTATCAGAGTTACCATTTGCAAAAGAAACTAAAGAAAAAATATTAATTACTGTATTTGATCAAACTTTAAAAACTATTTTTTCTAAAGAATATGAATTTCCCTACGAAGCAAAAAGAGGTCCTGTAAATAAGCCTGTAATTGCGGATGATGGCTCTGTATATATTATTAAAAAATTACCTATTAGTAAAATGCCTGATATCATTTCTGTCTTTTCTATTTCCAATAACGGTGAATCGTTTAAAGAAAATATCGTTAAATTAGATGACCCCAAAAAATACGAATCATACAATTACACATTAAATACTAAAAATGAACTAGTATTGGCAGGCTTTTACACAGAAGACGGTAAAGTTAGTTTTGGTGGCACGAAACAAAAAGGCACCTTTTATTTACAAGTAAATTCTGCAGGGGATTTAATTACTTACCAAGTTTCTGCATTCGAAAAACATTATACCGATTTAAAAATCAGACAAGTACTTTGCAATGGAACTGACTGGTCGGCGATGATCACAGAAGTTTATTCAAAAAGAAATAACTCTACAGTAGGAGCCGGTAATCAATTAGT
>JANYGR010000177.1 GCA_025359355.1 Bacteroidota bacterium
GCCTTATAACCCAATATTAATAGGCATTAACGCCTAATAACCACATCCTGTTTTCTTTTTTATTTCACATGATTTTTTCGCCCTAAAAAACGGGATAGCGAACGGGATATTCCCGTCCGAAAAAACACTAAAAACAGAATGATGTTTGATAACATCATGCCAAACAAATAGTAATTAAAATACAATGAAATGAAATATAGAATAAATGGATAAAATAGAATACGCACGTTTAATTATCATAACCAAAGAAACTAATAACCCAATTAAATCAAAAGTAATTGAAGTAAAATCGGGAATGATGTCGGGATAGCCACGATAGTAAAACCATCACTTATTAGCTCAATCTTTGCATTATATAGCAGAGTATAACTAAGGCAAAGCTATTATAGAATGGAAATAAAACAATAACCGTAGCTATCAATAATTAGGCAATTAAGGATAACACAACGGCATGATTTAAAAAGAAAGGAGAAAAAACAAAGCGACTAATGAATAAGAATTAGGGGCTTATCATTAAGCAATTATGAAAATCAATAACAGAGGCAGTAACAGGACGAAAGATTAAAAAAACGATTGGCAGAAAAAACAGTAATATGAAACAGGAACAAAAGCCGTTATACAGCCTCACGATTGAGGAATTTATAACATTAACAAAAAAACTGATAGAAGAAACCATCAGTGGTAAGCAAGGAGAAAGTAACGAATCAAATAAGGATACAAATACTAAAGAAGAAGTATTTAACATCCTAGAGTTGGCAACTTTTTTGAGATGTTCAAAGGTAAGCATACACAATTATAAAAAATTAGGTATGCCATTTTATAGAATAGGACGAAAGCTATTATTTAAAAAAGCGGAAGTTCTAAATTTTATGAAAACCTTAAAACATAAGCGGATTTTCTCTACTTAAAAAATGAAGTTGGTAGTAAGAGGTTAGTGAATGGCGGTAAGAATTGGGCAAACGACAATTAAAAAAGGTTTGCCCTCCTTACGAAAAAATAAAACAAAGTAAAAAAGCACAGTAAATAAAAGTTAAACAAACTAAAAATAATAAAAGATGAGAAAGATAAGTTTTGAAGTACCGACAAAAGTAATGAGCGGCTTCACCGAAAAATTAATGGAATTAGAATTAGAAAATTCTATCATAGGTAAAACCGAAGACGATGCCATCGAGGTAGAAGTTTACTTTGAAAAAACAGAGAGTAAACAAGTGGATGAGCTGGAGGACTATCTTGAAGAATTGATTGACAATTTAGATGAAGAGGATGAGAGAGAAGAAGAAGAGGAAAGTAATGAGAACGAAGATTAGTTTGAATATTAGACCAAACGTTTAAAAATTAACCAACCGCTAGATAGATTCCCCGACTGCATCTAGCGGTTATAGTCATTGGTTGATACGTTGAAATAAGCGTTGGTAACTTATATAACTGTTATATTCCAACGGAACACTAACGGTTAAATACAATGCATTGATAAACTATAAATTATAAAACCTCAGGATGAAAAAGAATTGTCAATTATGTGGGGAACCCTTTATGGGAAAACGAAGCGATGCAAAATATTGTTCCAATTCGTGCAAGTCTAAATATTTTGAACTAAAAAGTAAGACTGAAATTAAAAAAAATGATAACCTAAGTGGCGTATCACTTTCTGATAATAGGCTTCATTTGGGTAGCAACTATATTGATAAGGCTTCTAATACTCAAGCAATCGAATATCAAACGAAGTTAAGAAATGTTGATATAGATGACTTAACTCCCTTTGATAATATCTTCGAAGATGATTTATTGGACGAACAAAAAACAATTGACCCAACATCTAAACATCATACAAATCGCATTATACCAGAAAAACAATCAATAGAAAACAATCTATACAAACGCTCGGTAAGAATTAATGAACAAAATAATGAAACTTCAATTCCTGAAAAATATATCTTTAAAACTGTTAAAATAGATAACCCAGATTATCAAGATTGTGTTGCACGATTAAAAAAATGCAGAGTTGATATGACAACTTATAGGAGTAACATCAATAAAATGCAAATTCTTTTAAAGCAACTAACGGATAAATTTAATAAAGATTTGCAGGTAAGGTGGATGGATTATTTAGAGCTGAACACCGAATATCAAAAACAAGACCAGCGGATTAAAAAAGTAATTGAAAGATGCCGAAATTTTATTTTTGATATGGAAAAACAAGAGAAAAGTATTCTGTTAGAATTACCTCATTACCCAGCCTATATTGATAAAAAAGAGAAAACAATAAGTCTTGTATATACCTATTGGATGGCAAGGCAAAAGACTAATGCCTTTGAAAAAGAACTTGATGACATAAGAAAACAACAACAGGAGAAACCGAAAGTACACATTCAAGAAGAAGATTATCAGCAATTCTTAAATGTAAATTCAAAAGAATACGAAAATGACGAGGATATAGTTATGAACGACGAGGAAACTCATCCAAAGCCAAAAGAAGTTATAGTTGAACTCGAAAACAGTAAAATTAGTTCTATGAAAAAAATAGCAAACTTAAAATTTCAATTACTAAATTTTAAAGGGAAATGGAATGATTTTTTTGGATTACCACAAACCAATTTCTTTTGCGTGATACATGGTATGAGCGGAGAGGGTAAAACCAATTTTTCAATACAGTTTGCTAAATATTTGGCAGAAAATTTCGGAAATGTTCTTTATGTGAGCGGAGAGGAAGGCTTTGCACCTACGTTTCAACAAAAGATAAAAGCTTTA
>JANYGR010000205.1 GCA_025359355.1 Bacteroidota bacterium
CAAGGTCCTATTAAAAAAGATAAAGCGTCGTTTATAGTTTCGGGAAGAAGAACTTATATTGATGTGTTATCTAAACCATTTTTCTCAACAGGTTCAGCATTTGCAGGAACATCCTATTATTTTTATGACGTTAATGCTAAATTGAATTGGCAAATTACTTCTAAAGATCGCTTGTATTTAAGTGGTTATTTTGGACGAGATGTTTTTAAGTTTAGAGATGCTTCTTCAGGCTTTGGATCCGACGTCCTGTGGGGCAATTCGACTGCTTGTTTACGATGGAATCATTTATTTAATTCTAAATTATTTTCAAATACAACCATCTCATATACCAATTACGATTTTTCGTTCACAGCCTCTCAATCTAATTTTGAATTGAAATTAGTATCTGGTATCAAAGATTGGAATGCAAAATATGATTTAGTTTATCTGCCAAACCCACGCCATACCGTAAAAGCAGGAATCAATTATATTTTTCACACGTTCACGCCAAGCAATGTGAGTGCTAAACAAGGCGAAAACAATTTCGATTTTGGTAAAGTTGTAAAGCTTTATTCCCATGATGCCGCTATTTATATTTCCGATGACTGGGAAATTACCCCTCGTTTAAAAGTGAATGCAGGCCTACGTTTCGGATACTTTGCGCAAGTTGGTCCGTTTACCCGTTATGTCAAAAATCAATTTGGAAAAACATCTGATACCGTAGTTTATAGCAGCGGTAAAAAAGTAGCCGATTATAATGGATTAGAACCTAGATTCAGTTTACGATACAGCCTCACAAAATCAATGTCCGTTAAAGCCTCTTATACCCGCAATTACCAATACATTCATTTGGCAAGCATCTCATCCGTTAGTTTACCAACAGATGTGTGGATGCCTTGCACGGAGCTTATCAAGCCACAAGTAGCCAATCAATATGTCTTAGGCTTATTCAAAAATTTCAGAAAAGACATGTTCGAAACATCGGTTGAAGTCTATTATAAAACCATGGCTAATCAAATAGATTATAAAGAAGGAGCGCAACCCCAGGATAATGTATTTGATAATCCGGACAATGCCTTTACTTATGGCAAAGGCGAAGCTTATGGCGCCGAATTTTTTGTAAAAAAACGAACTGGTAAATTCACAGGCTGGATAGGTTACACGCTATCGTGGACTTGGCGCCAATTTGCGGATATCAATTACGGCAAGCGCTATTTAGCAAAATATGATAGAAGACATGATGCCTCTTTGGTATTAACTTACGATCATAATAAAAAATGGAACTTCGGGTTAATATTTGTTTACGGAACAGGAAATAGAGGAACCTTGCCAAATGGGATGTTTGCTTATAATGGCGATGTGAGCTATGACTATGGTTTACGTAATTCGTATAAATTTCCTGATTATTCTCGCTTAGATTTATCAGCAACATACACTCCTGATAGAGATAAAAAACTCTTAAAAAAACGTGCGCGCTTAGAACGAAAATACGACCGACAAGGTAAAGATAAAACGACCATTAAATTGCCAAAGGCTTGGGCCAAGGATTATCAGGGCAGTTGGACACTGAGCATTTTTAATGTGTATAACAGAGCCAATCCTTATTTAATTTATTTTGATGCCACAGGTGATTTTTTAAAAGGTACTTATACCGTCAAAGCCAAGCAAGTATCTCTATTTCCTATACTTCCAACGATTACCTGGAATTTTAAATTTTAGATTGATTTTATAACGCCTTGCTTGGCGTAATTGCCAAAACGCTTACATTTATTATTTATATGCTTGAATTAATACTTCTGTAGGAATCTTTAAACTATCATGTATAAGTCGTATCATTTCAAGTGTTAATTTTCTTTTCTTGTTAAGAATTTCACTCGCGCGACTCTTAAGACCGACGACATTAGCTAAATCAGTCTGATTGTATCCCATTTGTTCCATACGGAATTTAATGGCTTCAATAGGGTCTGGAAATCCTATAGGAAAGTGTTCATCTTCATATTTTTCGATTAAAATCCCTAATATTTCAAGCTCGTCTCCTTCGGGTGAACCTTTCTTTGCGTCAAAAATTAATTCAAGTCTTTCCAAAGCATTTTGGTAGTCTTTTTTTGTTTTGATTGGTTTAATTACCATAGTTTCTAAATTTTAGTTGCATCTATTTTATCATATTCTGCATGCGTTCCAACAAAACGAATCCAAATCATACTATAATCATAATTTATTTTCACTATTAATCGATATGTATTTCCTTTAATATTAAAAACTACTCGATTGTTAACTAAGAAACTCGCACTTGGATATACTTTTTTAATATCCTTTGGATTTCGCCATTCAGCAGCACTTGTTTCTTGAAACCAAGATTTTAATTGTTGTTGACTATCAGAATGTTTCTCCCAAAACTCTCGCAGTATCTTCTTAGAAATTATCCTCAATTTTCATTAGTTTTAACAAAGGTACAGAAAGTTCCCGAATTGGGAAATGATTAATGGAAATATTTTTTCCCTATACTTTTTCAGCCTCACAACTATTGCATTTAACAAATCAACAACAACCTACTCTGTCCAGTTTTTTCCTTTGGTGCACGGTGAACACAAGGAAGGGTTTTACTTTCAGGATAATCAACCGCCAACCGCCATAAATGACCGATTCCTAAGCTAATTGGACTTGCATCAGGTTTAGCCCGATAATGTAAATCAAAAAAATGTTCACTTAAAAATGATTCAAATTCTTCATCTGCACCACCATATAGTTTTTTGAGTTCATCACGTATTTCTGGAACAAGCACTTTTTGTTCGGCTTGCGAATTTGGTATAATTTCACTCGACTCGCCATAGTATGTACATAAAAAAGTATCGGTTGGTATGGGGGAGCGATCTACATGAAAAGAATACGCATCGGTTGGAAAAAAAGTATAGAAATCATCTCTGTCATAGCAATTGATTAGATTAAGGATTGGAGAAGCTCCATGAGCTTTTAATTCCTTCAAGTCATTTAAAATAATTTCACGAGCAAGTTGACCCTGTTCGCTCAACTGAAGTTCTAAAAGATTCTCCAGATTTACTAACGTTATATTTCCGTTTAGTTCTAACTTTTTTACAATCTCAGAAAAATCACCTCTCAGTTTACGTGTCCAGCAGATTGCATTCATTTCACCATGAAAAGGCGTGGAAACAAGGTCTTGAAAATTCGTAACACAGTGAATTTGATGCTTGGCAAGAGATGACTCTTTCATAATGGATAATATTTAAGTATAACGTTT
>JANYGR010000208.1 GCA_025359355.1 Bacteroidota bacterium
GTTAACCTTGTAATATAAACAGGTAATTTATATTTTTTAGATAAGGTTTGTACACCTTTAATATGATCGCTATGTTCATGAGAAATAAAAATGGCTTTAACTTTTTTAAGAGACAGGGTTAATCGCTCCATCCGTTTCTCAACCTCCTTACAAGAAATTCCTACATCCACTAGCACTGCTTCATGGCTATTACCAATGTAGTAGCAGTTACCGTTACTTCCTGAATTTAATGAGGTAATGAATAAAGACATATTACAAAGAAACAGAATTCGAAGAGACAAAACTCAATTTCATAAATTACTTCTTGACAAAAAAATACATAAAAAAAAGCCTCTCTCTTAATATGAGGAGAGAGGCTTAAAAAAATAAAATTATAAATGATTAGGCATTAACGGCTTCTTCCATATAAGCCTCTATTGGTGGGCAAGCGCAAACTAAATTTCTATCGCCATAAGCGCTATCAATTTTAGCAACACTTGGCCAAAACTTATTATCACGAACCCATGCTAATGGATAAGCTGCTTTTTGACGACTGTATGGTTTCGTCCAATCATCAGCTACGACTAGCTTACAAGTGTGAGGTGCATTTTTAATAACGTTATCAGTTTTATCAAATTTAGCATCTTCAATTTCTTTTATTTCTTTACGAATAGAAATCATTGCTTCACAAAAACGATCTAACTCTGCTTTTGATTCTGATTCTGTTGGCTCAATCATTAAGGTATCGTGCACAGGGAAAGCAACCGTTGGAGCATGGAATCCATAATCCATTAAGCGTTTTGCCATATCTCCTACTTCTACCCCAGACGTGGATTTAAAAGCATTGCAATCTAATATCATTTCGTGAGCACAACGTCCGTTTTTACCAGTATATAAAATTTTATAATGCTCTTCTAAAATTACTTTCATATAGTTTGCATTTAAAATAGCCATTTCAGTAGCTTGTTTCAAGCCATCTGCGCCAAGCATTTTGATGTAACCATAAGAAATTAATAAAATTAATGAACTGCCATAAGGTGCTGCCGAAACAGCTGTAATGCCTTTATCTCCACCAGTATTTACAATCGTGTGTGAAGGTAAAAATGGAACTAATTTTTCTACCACGCCAATTGGCCCCATGCCTGGGCCACCACCGCCGTGAGGAATAGCAAATGTTTTGTGTAAATTTAAGTGACACACGTCAGCGCCAATATTTCCAGGTGATGTTAAACCAACCTGAGCATTCATATTAGCACCATCCATATACACTAAGCCACCATTATCGTGAATCATCTTGGTGATTTCTGTAATTGATTCTTCGTAAACGCCATGAGTAGAAGGATACGTAACCATTAAGCAAGATAAATTATCATTATGTTCTTCTGCTTTCGCTCGTAAATCAACTAAATCAATATTTCCTTTATCATCACATTTCGAAATAATAATTTTCATACCTGCCATAGCTGCACTTGCAGGATTAGTGCCATGCGCCGAAGAAGGAATAATAGCAACGTTACGGTGCGGGTTTCCTTGAGCGATATGGTAAGCACGAATAACCATTAAGCCAGCGTATTCGCCTTGTGCACCAGAGTTTGGTTGAAAGCTCATACGCGCAAAACCTGTGATTTCTGATAAATCTTTATTTAATTGTTCAATTAATTCGGCATAACCTTGCGCTTGATTAACTGGCACAAATGGATGAATGTTTGCGAACTCAGGCCAAGTGATTGGTAATAACTCAGAAGCTGCATTTAGCTTCATCGTACAAGAACCTAACGCTATCATCGAGTGTACTAACGATAAATCTTTATTTTCTAAACGCTTGATGTAACGCATCATTTCGCTTTCGCTATGATAACTATTAAATACAGGATGCGTCAAAAATGATGATTGACGATTGTTAGTTGACGATTGAATGACAGTTGATTGTTGAATGGCAATCGTTGATGCATTAATACCAAAACAAGCTAAAACGTCTAATAGATCTTGTTCTTCAACGGTTTGATCTAAGCTGATTCCGATATGTTTATCATCAATTTTTCTGAAATTAATTTCTTTCGCTTCAGCCGCAGACATTACTTTATTAGCATCGCATTCAACAACAATCGTATCAAAAAATAATTTTGTTTGAACGTTAACCCCTGCTTTTTTAAATTCAGTAGCTAATAGGTTAGTCGCATTATGAACGCCAGTTGCAATTGCTTTAATGCCTTTTTGTCCGTGATAGATCGCATACATACTCGCCATAATAGCTAATAAGGCTTGGGCTGTACAAATATTAGATGTTGCTTTATCGCGTTTAATATGTTGCTCGCGTGTTTGTAAAGCCATACGTAGCGCAGGATTTCCTTCGGCATCAATAGATACACCAATGATACGTCCTGGAATAGCACGTTTATAATCTTCTTTACATGCAAAAAATGCCGCGTGTGGTCCGCCATAGCCTAATGGTACACCAAAACGTTGAGAGTTACCTACAACGCAATCAGCGCCCCATTCGCCTGGAGGAGTTAATAAGGCGAGAGCTAATAAATCTGTAGCAACTACAACTTGTATATCTTTAGATTTAGCTGAGCTTACGAAAGCCTTATAATCATTAGCTTCTCCGTTAATATCAGGATATTGAATTAATGCACCAAAATAAGATTCATCTAAAGAAATAGTATTTGCATCTCCAATCACTAATTCAATTCCATAAGGAACGGCGCGGGTTTTAACCACATCAATGGTTTGAGGAAATACCGTTTGGCTAACAAAAAATTTATTGGCATTATTTTTTATTTTGTCTTTACTGCGACTGCTATAAAACATAAACAATGCTTCTGCCGCAGCAGTAGCCTCATCCAGTAAACTTGCATTAGCAAGAGGCATAGCTGTTAAATCCATTACCATTGTTTGGAAATTTAAAATAGCTTCCAATCTTCCTTGTGCAATCTCTGCCTGATAAGGTGTGTAAGCTGTGTACCAACCTGCATTTTCTAATACATTACGTTGAATAACAGCTGGCAAAATATTATTATAATATCCTAAACCTATGTAAGAACGAAATACTTTATTTTTTTTACCAAGCGCCTTTAAATGTTTAGAGTATTGAAACTCACTCATAGCAGCAGAAACAGCCAATGGTTGCTTTAAACGAATACCGCTAGGAACTGTTTGGTTAATTAATTCATCTACCGAAGAAACGCCAATTTTAGCAAGCATTTGTTTGATTTCATTTTCACGAGGGCCGTTGTGGCGAGACACAAATTTATCTGTAGTCATAGTAAGTTTTTTAGAGAACCCAAAGTTAAAGAAATTAGGCTTATTACATAACGTAATTTTTGAACAGTTGTTTATAAATGCCTTAATTTTCTTTTAAAACAGGCATTTAAATGAAAATTAATTTTATATTTATACCATTCATTTATAGTAAAAGTAGACGATTAAATTATTCAATTTCTTAAAACTATGGTACATATATTATCCGAACAAAACTCTATTTTTAATCAATTTGTTGCCGAGTTGCGCGATGTTACTATACAAAATGATAGTATGCGTTTCCGTCGTAATTTAGAGCGTATGGGCGAAATCATGGGTTATGAAATTTCTAAAACATTAGCCTATCAAACTAAAGAAACAACGACTCCTTTAGGAATAGCTGAAACCAGCCATTTAATTGAACAACCCGTTATCGCAACCATCTTACGTGCGGGATTACCAATGCACTTAGGTGTTTTAAATTATTTTGACAGAGCTGAAAATGCTTTCATATCAGCCTACAGAAGACATCACAAGGATAATACGTTTGATATACATGTTGAGTATGTATCTAGTCCAAGCATTAATGATAAAGTAGTTATTTTATGTGATCCTATGATCGCAACTGGCGGATCCATTGTATTAGCATTTAAAGCGCTACTAGCCAAAGGAACGCCAAAACATACTCACATTATTTCAGCCATTAGTAGCCGTCAAGGGATTGATTACGTAAGAGCCAATATGCCGACGAAAGATTTCACTATTTGGTGTGGCGCTGTTGATGAAGAATTAACCGCTCATTCATACATTGTACCTGGCTTAGGAGATGCCGGCGATTTAGCCTTTGGTACAAAAATTTAAATTAATCAAAGAGCTATTTCTTTAAACTACTTAACACATTGGAAATAGGAAGATATATATCCGTTTTTTTAGCTTGCATGTTTTCATTTTCTAAAATGGGAATGCCTGCGGCCGTATACGCATTTGATTATAATTACCTTCAATGCATTTTAACCAGTTGTGCAGGTGCTATTTTTAGTACAATTATTTTTACATACTTAAGTGATGGCATTATTAAATGGTGGAATAAATTAAAAGATAAATTGTTTTCAAAAAAAAGCGAAAAAAAGAATTTCACCAAATCAAATCGCCGCATTGTTAAAATTAAAAATCGGTTTGGCCTAATTGGAATTGCAGTTTTAACCCCAATTTTACTATCGATTCCGCTTGGTGCGTTTTTGGCTGAGCGTTTTTATAAAGACAAAAAAAAGGTAATTATTTACATTACTATTTCTTGTGTTTTTTGGAGTAATGCTTTATATTTTATTCTTTTGTTAGCATATAAGGGCTATAAAGCAATATAACTAAGCGTACATAGATTAAGAAGAATTTTATTCTTTAAATTCCCAATTTAAAATTCGGAATACAACACGTTGATTTTTGGCATGTAGCATCTTCTTTTCTTCTTTTGTTTTCGCTTTTCGAATCACGCCATCTTTTACTAAAAGTTTGTGATTACCCCAACCCTTTGCTTCTATACGTTTACGATTGATTCCCTTAGCTATTAAAATTTCTTTTATTAATTGAGCTCTATATAAGGATAATTCTTCATGATTTTTTTCTTGAGTAGAGGCGTGACCATCAATTTCAATTGACACAGTGGGGTTTTCTTTCAGTGTTATATACAATTGATTACATACATCATCAAACTTGTAATTGTAGGTTGAATCAATCTTATATAAAGAATCATTACAACTTATTATAGAGTGTTTGTAAAATAATATAGTTGGAGCTAATGGTCCACAATGGGTTACATACGTTAGATGGAAATTTTTCACAAATGAAATGTTACCATTGAGGTTTCCTTTCCCGAAATCCTTATTTGCTAAAAATCCCCATTTTTTATTTGAATTTGAAGTAGTTAATCTATCAGAAGCTATTTTAATTATAAAATTGGATATTGTATCATTCTTTATTTTAAACTCATAATGCCCTAAAGAATCCGTTTTTGTTTCAAAATTTAAACCCGACGTTAATTGTAAATGAATTAGCGCATTAGTTACGTTTTCATTATTTTGAGAACTTGTTACAATTCCTGAAATGCTTACAAATTGCTCTTGAGAAATCAAACGATTACATACAACTAAACTTAAAAAAATATAGAAATAAATTTTCATTTACTGTAAATTTCTAATTCAAAACAGCTAATTGCTCTTCAATGGCTTTAATCTTAGATAAAGCGTCACTTTCTTTCTTGCGCTCTGCGGCAATGACTTCAGGCTTAGCATTAGCAACAAATTTTTCATTACTCAATTTTACTAATACTGATTTTAAAAAACCTTGATTGTATTCTAGCTCTTTTGATAAGCGTTCTTTTTCTTCTTCAGGGTTAATGTTGCTTCCCATCGGCACATAAAACTCTGTCGATTTTACCATGAATGATAGCGCGCCTTCCACCTTGTCTTTCGTGTAAGTAAGAGACGATAAGTTTGCAAGTTTAATAACTACGTCATCAAAGTAAGAGTGTTGAGCTTCTGATTTTTCAATTAAGGCTAATTTCTCTTTTGGTGAAATTTGTTTTTGTTGACGAATATTTCTAACAGATGCAATGACTTCTTTACAAACTTCAAATTCTGCTAATTGCTTACTTTCCAGTGTTGGCAATTGTTTTGGCCATTCAGCAACGATGATACAATCTTTTTGAGAACGTTCTTTTGTTAAGTGCCAAATTTCTTCGGTTATAAAAGGCATCCACGGATGCATTATTTTTAATAAAGATTCTAAGAAATTTATTGTGGCATCAAATGTTGCTTTGTCAATCGGTTGCGCTTTACCATCAATAAAGTCAGGCTTGATAGCTTCTAAATACCAAGCACAGAAATCGTCCCACACTAATTTGTAAGTAGTCATTAAGGCATCGCTCATTCTGTATTTAGAATAATGATCATTGATGATTTCTAATTGCTCGGATAATTTTTGTTCAAACCAAGTAATTGCTGTTTTTTGTGCTGAAGATTGTTGCATCTCGACTCCGCTCGATGTGACAGTAGCTACTTCAAAACCCTGTATTAAACGGAAGGCATTCCACACCTTATTAGCAAAGTTTCTACCTTGTTCGCAATAGCTTTCATCAAACATTAAATCGTTACCAGCAGGCGAACATAACAACATCCCTACGCGTACGCCATCAGCTCCATACTTGGTAATTAAATCTAAAGGGTCAGGAGAATTTCCTAAACTCTTACTCATTTTACGGCCTAATTTATCACGCACTATTCCTGTTAAATACACATTACTAAAGGGTTTTTCGCCCATCCATTCGTAACCAGCAATGGCCATACGTGCTACCCAAAAGAATAAAATT
Source organism: Bacteroidota bacterium (assembly GCA_025359355.1). Classification (GTDB taxonomy): domain Bacteria; phylum Bacteroidota; class Bacteroidia; order B-17B0; family Aurantibacillaceae; genus UBA4416. The sequence continues at coordinate 6,584 of JANYGR010000208.1, forward strand.
TCTGGTGCAGTTACTAAATCATTAGTAGGGTAGTAGTAGTTTAAATCAGCATTAGCATTATCTTTTCCATTTCTAATAACAGCAGGATCAAATACTGTGATTGGCCATAACCATGAGGAAAACCACGTATCTAATACATCTTCATCCTGACGAACATCGTCAGTTTTTAGTGCTGAGTTTTTAGTTTTTAATAAGTCGATTGCTTCTTCTTTTGTTTTTGCAATTACTGTATTTCCTTGATTATCATACCAAGCAGGAATTCGTTGTCCCCACCACAACTGACGGCTAATGCACCAATCGTGTACATTTTCCATCCAATGTTTGTAGGTATTAATAAACTTATCTGGAATTAATTTAATTTCTCCATTCACTACATTGTCTAATGCTGGTTTACTAATTGTATCCATTTTCAAAAACCACTGCATGCTCAAACGAGGCTCTATTACTGCATTCGTACGTTCGCTATACCCAACTTTATTTTTAATATCTTCTACTTTTACAACTAAACCTTGTTCCGTTAAATCTTTAATAATTTTTTTACGGCAAGCAAAACGGTCCATTCCAACGTATGCTCCCGCTGCTTCTGAAATTTTTCCTGCTTGCGTTAACACATCAATGGTTTGTAATTTATGTTTTTGCCCTAAGTTAAAATCGTTGATATCGTGAGCTGGAGTTACTTTCAGCGTTCCTGTTCCAAATTCTTTATCAACGTACTCGTCAAAAATAATTGGTACTACACGATTAACAACTGGAACAATAATGCTTTTCCCTTTTAAATGAGCATAACGCTCATCCGTTGGATTCACACACACGGCAGTATCTCCCATAATGGTTTCAGGACGAGTAGTTGCAATAGTTATATATTCATCGGTGGCTGAGCCTGTCGAAGTCTCGATTTTATATTTAACGTAAACCAATTTACTTTGCGCTTCTTTATGAATTACCTCTTCATCACTCACAGCAGTTAAGCCTTCAGGATCCCAGTTTACCATTCTAACACCGCGGTATATCTGCCCTTTATTGTATAGATCAATAAATACATCAATCACAGCTTCGCTCATATCTTCCTGCATGGTAAAACGAGTTCTGTCCCAATCGCAGCTTGCACCAAGCTTTTTAAGTTGTTCTAAAATAATTCCGCCATATTTTTCTTTCCAATTCCATGCATGTTTTAAGAAATCTTCACGGGTTAAATCAGCTTTATTAATACCTTGTTCTTTTAATAAAGCCACAACTTTAGCTTCTGTTGCAATACTAGCGTGATCTGTTCCTGGAACCCAACAAGCATTATAACCCAACATACGTGCACGACGAATCAATACATCTTGAATCGTATTATTGAGCATGTGTCCCATGTGTAGCACACCTGTTACATTTGGTGGCGGAATCACAATGGTATAAGGCTCTCTTTGATCGGGTGTAGATTTAAAGAATTTATTATCCAACCAGTATTGATACCATGTTTCCTCTGCTTGTGCCGAATTGTATGTTTTTGAAATTTCCATCTTAAATATTGCTAATCTCTAAATTTTGTTAAATTTGACAAAAATAATCATACTAAACCATAGTGTTACTATCTTTATGGCACGATATTCGAATTATTTTTGAAACTAAAAAAACACAAACAATATAAATTTAATACCAATGAAAAAATTAATCTTCACCTTAGGAATGTTCGCTTCATTAAGCACTTTAACATTTGCACAAGAAACTCATAAAGCTGATGATGGTCACGGACACGTTACTCCAGTTACAACACCTTCAGTAGCGCCTGCAAGTACTGCGGATATTAAATTGGATAAAATGGTTCACGATTATGGTAACATTATGCAAGGTGATAACGGAGAGTGTACTTTCAAATTTAAAAATACTGGTAAAGAACCATTAATTATTACCATGTGTCAAGGTTCTTGTGGTTGTACAGTTCCACAATGTCCGAAAGACCCTATTTTACCAGGTAAAACAGGTGAGATTAAAGTAAAATATGATTCAAACCGAGTAGGGCCAATTAGTAAATCAGTAACGATTCAATCTAACGCTAAATCTGGAACTCAAACGATTCAAATTAAAGGAAACATTTCTGCTAAACCAGTAGAAGAAGCTTTTCCTCAAAACAAACCGTCTCAAGGAGCTCCATTAGAGAAAAAATAATTTTAATTAACTTTTAAGTAAACGACCATGAAACAAGTATTAGCAGCAGCAGCATTATTCTTTACAATAGGATTTGCAAACGCACAAGAATCGACAGTACCTTCAGTTGACCCAAATGCGCCGGAAATGAAATTTGAAACGGAAGTTTTAGATTACGGAACAGTTAAGTTTGACGCCAATGGTGTACGCGAATTTAAAGTTAAAAATGTAGGTAAATCTCCATTAACTATCACTAACGTTCAAGGACAATGTGGTTGTACTGCAACAACAATTGATGGTAAACCAGGTTGGCCTCAAGAACCAATTTTACCAGGCAAATCAGCATCTATTAGAGTAAAATATGATACAAAACGCCCTGGACCATTTGAGAAAAATGTAACAGTTACTTCTAATTCAAAATTATCAAGTGTGGTAGTCAAAATTAAAGGAGTTGTAGAAGCAGCACCAGTTACTCCAACACCAGATGGTAAGTAATTTAACTAAAGTATATTTTAAAAACCTCTCGGTAACACGAGAGGTTTTTTGTTTATGTCTATTAGCAATTCAGTTTGTCTCTTTTGCTCAGGCTAATTTAAAAGTAGCGGATGTCAAAAAGAGTTTCGGCTTTGTGAAGAAAGGCGAAGTGGTTAAAATTAGTTATACATTTACCAATATTGGAAACGAACCCTTATTAATAACGGATGCAAAAGTAGAGTGTTCGTGCACGACGGTTGATTTTCCTAAGCAGCCCATCATTCCTAATCAAACAAGTACTATAACAGTCAGTTTTGATACTAAAAGTGTGTACGACAGGCAAGATCGAACGGTGGAAATTATATCAAATGCTAAAAATAGTATTCAAAAAATTAGGTTTAAAGGTGTTGTCTTAAAATAATATTTACGCTTAGCGGTTACTGTAATTATATCTATTTATTATACATTTGAGTACTCATGCAAAACATTCGTTTAGATATATCCACGATTGATCTTCATCAAAAGGCAGCAGAGCAACTCATAGCATTTGCTAAAACTGAAACGGTTTTTTTGTTCGATGCGCCAATGGGAGCAGGGAAAACAACGTTTATCAAATCGTTAAGTACTTATTTAGGAGTGAAAGATTCAATGAGTAGTCCTACGTATGGAATCGTAAATGAATACCATACTACCTCCGTTCTTAAAATTTTTCATTTCGATCTTTATCGTTTAAATCGTAGTGAAGAATTATTTGATTTAGGATTTGAAGAGTATATTTCAGGCAAAGATTATGTTTTTATTGAGTGGCCTAAATTAGCAATGACTTTTATCAGTTCGTACATTCTTGTAAAAATTGAAGTGGATAATAATAATCGTTATCTTTGCGCCGAAATTATAAAATAAACAACATGCGTTTTTCAGTATTTTTTGGACTTATCTTTTTGTCAAGTTTTTGTTTTGCGCAAACAGACGCCGTTATAACAAACACCATGTCTTCCAAAAAAAAGAAAGGAAGTTTTTATGCGATGTGGGGTTACACAAGAGCAACTTATTCTAAGAGTACCATTCATTTCAAGGATCACTCAAATACCTATTATCCGGAAACAGGAAGAAATCATGAATATGATTTTACAATTTATAATGCGGTAGCTCACGATAAACCAGATTTTGCTGGCATCAAAGATCCAGTAAATATTACCATTCCTCAATTTGTGGTTCATGTGGGTTATTATTTTAATAATAAAAAAGATTTTGGAATAGAAATAAACTACGACCACACCAAATACGTAGTGGATGATTATCAACGTATACACATAAAAGGAGAATTTAATGGAAATTATGTTGATAAAGACACAACACTTAATCCCACTAATTTATTACATTTTGAACACACCGACGGTGCTAATTTTTGGATGGTTAATTTTATCAAACGATGGAAATTATACGAACCATCAAAACGATTTAATGTTGGTTGGGTTGTTAAACCTGGTCTTGGTATTGTAGTTCCTCGTACAGACGTCACAATGTTAGGCACACGCTTAAATAACAATTGGCATGTAGCTGGATGGATTGTAGGTGTTGAAAGTGGTTTAAGGGTTGAATTCCTAAGGCATGGTGTTTTTGAATTTGTAGCTAAGGGAGCTTTTGCTGATTACACAAATTGCTTAGTGCTTGGGAAGGGTAATGGAGAAGCTAATCATTACTTTTTTGCAGGTCAGTTAACGATGACACTTGGTGTTTGTTTTTAAACACATCATCAATCAAATGCTCGATGTTTAATATATTTGTTTAAAAAGACAATTTACTTATATTTGTCTATTAAACTTATCTATTTTATGAAAAAATCACTAACCGTTATTGCTCTAATTAGCTTTACAACCATATTTTCTCAAATTACCATTACTTCTAATCTTCCTTCCAATATTAACGCTGGTGCATCTATTGATGCCGAAGTGAAGATTAACAAAGGGACTGTGGCTAATTTCGCTAAATACCAAATGGATGTACCTACCGGTTATGCTGTAACTGCGGTAGAAGTAAAAAGCGGTAATTTCACTTTTGAAAACCAACGAGCTAAAATCGTTTGGGTATCTATTCCAAGTGATCCTGAATTTATTGTAAAGTTTAAAATACAAGCCAATAGCGATGCAGCTAATCCGGGTACTTTTTCTCAAAAGTTTTATTACTTAGAAAACAATGAGAAGAAAGAAGTAGATGGTGGTGTAAATGTAATAACCATCGGTGGTGGTGGCGCTGTTGCTGTAAATACAACAACTGAAACTAAGCCAGTGGAAACTAAAGTTGTAGAAACAGTTGTTACTGAGACTAAGCCTGTAGAAACTAAAGTAGTAGAAACGGTTGTTACTGAAACAAAACCAGTAGAAACTAAGGTTGTAGAAACGGTAGTTACTGAAACAAAACCTGTAGAAACGAAGAAAGTAGAAACGGTAACATCAACTAAAACAACTAATACTACTATAACGGCAAGAGTTAATTCCAGTGCTTCTGAGACAGGTATGACATTTAGAGTGCAATTAGGTGCTTTTACTACTGAACCTTCTAAAAATAAGTTTGCAGCTGCGGGTTCTGTAAAAATTGACTTAATTGACGGAATGTACAAAGTTACTACTGGTAATTTCAATTCTAAAGAAGAGGCGATCAAACATCGTGACCAATTACAAGCAAAAGGATTTTCTGGATTTATTGCAAAATATAAAGACGGAAAACGCGTTAATTAACAGTTGTCATTCTAATTAAATAATAAATACATCTTTTTTTGATTAGATCTTTCCTTATAGCTGTTATCTTATTTTCTGCACTATGTGGTAGTGCTCAGCAATATCCTTGGTGGTCGCAATACAGTACTAATCAAACCTTATTAAATCCTGGATTTTGCGGCACTAAACGATTAGTGGATGTTAGAATTAATTACCGTAATCAATGGACAGGTTTTGAAGGCTCTCCAAAAACATACGCATTAGCTTTAAATTCGAGATTATGGAAAGGGAGATTAGGAGTAGGGGGATTTTTATTTAAAGATGATATTGGTCCATTTAGAAATTTCAATACCAGTTTAACCTTTGCTTACCATTTAAAATTTGCCGACTCTGAATTATCGTTTGGTATACAAGGAAATTATATGAGCCAAAGTTTTATTGGAACAGATGTTACCATGCGTAACCAACAAGATAAGGCTGTTAACCAATATATAACCGACAAGGTGAATAATTTTGATGGAAGTTTTGGTATCGTATATTTTAACGATCGGTTTCATATTGGTGTAGCAGCCAATAACATTGCTAGTAGTAAGTTTGAGTATTACAAAAGTGACTCTTTAAAAAATGGAAAGTATACCAATGCTCCCCACTATAATTTATCAGCTGGTTTCAATTGGGCAGACAATATAGATTATACGTTTCAAAATTCAATATTAGCCGTGTATGTTCCAGGCGTTCCTTTTTCCTTTGATTATACCTTGATGCTTCATATTAAAAAACAAATTATGGCTGGCGCTAGTTTTAGGGTAAATGATGCTATTGTTTTACATTTAGGATGTACAATTAAAGAAAACTTTCAAATCGCTTATTCCTATGATATTGTTACGTCTCCATTACGTACTTACCAAAAAGGTTCACATGAAATCAAATTAGTGTTTTCATCTAATATGGGTACTGATAAAAAGAAGCGTGGCTTTAACGGACGTTTTTTGAAACAGCGTTTTCAGTATTTACTTTAATCTTTTGTTTATTTAATATGCGTTTTGCAATTATTGATCTAGGAACCAATACTTTCAATTTATTGATTGCGGAAAGCGATACAAATAAATCGTTTACTAAATTATTTAATACCAAAGTTGCCGTTAAGTTGGGCGAAGGAGGCATTAATGCTGGTTATATTGCAGATGTTCCTTTTCAACGTGGCATTAATGCTTTGAAACAATACCAACAATATTTATTGGATTATGATGTAGAGCAAACTTTTGCTTTTGCTACATCAGCAATTCGTTCGGCATCCAATGGAGCAGAGTTTGTGGCTCAAGCAAAAAAAATAGCTGGCATTACAATTACAGTAATTGACGGGCATGAAGAGGCTGAATTAATTTACCATGGTAATAAAATGGCAGTTAACATGTCGGAACAAATATCTCTCATTATGGATATTGGTGGCGGGAGTAACGAATTTATTTTGGCAAATCAGGAAACTGTTTTCTGGAAGAATAGTTATTTATTGGGTGCCGCTAGACTACTCGATAAATTTAAACCTTCGGATCCTATTACTGAAAAGGAGATTGAATTCTTTAATAATTATTTAAGGGAACAATTACATTCTTTATTTGAAGCCATTAAAGATTATCCACCTATAGAATTAATAGGTTCCTCTGGTGCATTTGATTCGGTAATAGATATTATAGCAGGAGAATTTGGAACTACTATTGTTAACGATATTCAAACGGAATATACTATAGATATAGAACACTATAAATGTGTGAGTAAAAAAATAATTGCTTCTACTATTCAGGAACGTCAACACACAACAGGATTAATAGAAATGCGTATTGATATGATTGTTATTTCTTTTTTATTGATCGATTTTATGATCAATGAATTTAATATCTCAAACTTTAGAGTATCAGCTTATTCGCTTAAAGAAGGCGTTATTTGCAAGAAATTGGGATTGAAATGTAAACCAAACACTAATTAAGTATAGCTTTGAATGCCACAGGAAATTCAATGATTAATGATAGATGTTGAATACATATATTCATTAATACGAATAATCTAAATCAATCTTTAGTAAAAATACCTTTGATCTTATCTTTTAATTGAATTACTTTTTCGATGTTTTCGGAGAAAGCAGGTGTCGTCATTTCCGTGATTTGAGAATCACTCAGCGCCTTTAACGACTCTGGATAAAATAAGACGAAGCTTGTGGACTCATTATTTTTATTCAATGTTTTAGGCATGTTATCAACGTGGTAATCAAACGACACGGTTTGCTTACGGCTGCTTAAAAAGATGTATAAATCGTCTTCTTTCACATGATCTAAAATATCACTGTCATCAAAACTATCGACGATCAGGTAATTATAAAATTCTCGTTTACGATCTTTTATTAAAGCAGAAAAAGCCGTTAATGTTTTTTGTTGCCCGTAAACTTTCGCATTGCCACCCAGCTGTTTTAAAATAGCATTGATCTTCCGAACCACTAAATTAAAGCCACTTTCTAATTCCGCATTAGGAGACAGGATTAAAATAACACGACGATACGTATTTAGTGGTTGTATGACCTTAGAAATAATAATGGATTGTTTGGTCTTAACCAATAAATTATCAGCGATACTTCCAAAGATTAAACTACCTGTTCCTTGCTGAGCTTTCCAACTAATTAAAATATCCGAAATGCTATACGCCCTTGCTGTTCGCGCAATACCATCTACGATACTTAAATCCACTTTTTTAATAACCTCTACACGTTTATCAACCGATGCAATTTGTTCGACTACTCCTTCAATTACTTTTTTCACAACATGTATTTTCTCGTCGGCATCGGCATTTTCCTCTACTATCGACAAAGGATAAATGGGCTCATGAGATTCGTTGTCTTTTATAATTAATGCTAAATCTATCAAACGAGCAATGTTTTCGGGGTTGCTCACCGGTATTAAAATACGTTCTGTTCTATCAGTAATTTTTTTAGAAGATTCTTTTTCCGACATCGCAATTTTTCGAGCAGCACGTTCTGTTACAAACGAACTCACCATGCAGGTAATTAAAATTAAAATGATAGTTCCGTTAATTACATTTTGATCGAATAAGCCAATATCATAACCAACCTTGATAACCGCTAAGGTTGCTGCGGCATGTGATGCACTTAACCCAAACATCACTCGGCGTTCGTATTTAGTGTATTTGTATATAAAACCTGTTACTTGTGCAGCCAGCCATTTAGTAAGCAAAGCAACTATACTTAATACACCTGCAAAAATAAGGGCGTTAGTTCCTTTAAAAAATAAACTGAAATCAACCAACATACCTGCGCTGATTAAGAAGAAGGGAATGAAGATGGTATTACCAATAAAGATGACACGGTTCATTAAAACCGAATTATGCGGAATTACTCTGTTTAATGCCAACCCTGCTAAGAAGGCGCCAATAATAGGTTCTACGCCTGCCAACTCCGAAAAATAACCAGCTATGAATACAACGGCTAATACATAAATGTATTGGGAACTTCCTTGCCCTTCGATGTTTCTAAAAAACCAACGACTTACTTTTGGTAATAAGTATAACACGGCAAAGCCTAATAATCCTAAGGATAAAATAAGGCGAGTCCAAAACATCACATTTATCTCGCCTTGTACCACATTGGTAATAACACCTAATAAAATTAATACGGCGCTGTCGGTAATAATAGTACCACCAAACGAAACCTGCACCGCTCTGTTTTTAACGATGCCCATGTTGCTAACAATAGGATAGCTTAACAGCGTGTGTGTAGAAAACATAGAGGCTAATAAAAGAGACGGCCATAAAGAATAATGAAAAATATACGTACACACCAAATAACCTATGGTAATGGGAATGAAAAAGGTGAAGGCTCCAAAAACCAAACTCTTGCTGCGGTTTTGTTTATACTCTTGCATGTCAATTTCTAAACCTGCCAAAAACATAATGTATAATAAACCTGTTTTGCTAAAGAGTTCGAAAGAGGTTGATTTTTCGATGATATGCAAGGTATTAGGCCCAATGATAACACCAGCAATGATCAAGCCAATGATACCCGGAATACGAAAGCGTTTCAAAATTAAGGGAGCAAATAAAATAATAAGCAATGTAAGTGCAAGAATAAGCACAGGATTTTTTACAGGCAGGTAATGACTAAAAAAATCGTGAAAGGCTTGTAAATTATTGCCAAACAATTGCATAAAAAGGGTTTATACAAAAGTATAACTTTTAGTGATATAACCATTAGAAAAAACTGTTGAATTTATAGATATGATTTTTTCATAATTGTTGTTTTAATTATTCGTCATTAATTACACGCGAAGCAACTAGAGCGGTTATAATAAATGTATGGGAAAACTTAAAACGTTAATACATATTGTAACGCCGTATTACGTGGTGGTTCTATTTTTAAAGGGCGTAAGGAGTAAGCCACATTAAATACATTATTACAAACGATGGATAGTTTTTGTTTAGGGCTAACTTGATAGCTTAATCGGGCATCCCACACACTAATGAATTTATGCGAAGCCCAATAGTTAGTAGCATGTATCACATCAAAAAAGTTACTGCCATTGCTGGTTGTTGTTTCAATCGTTTGAAAGGCTTTATCAATGTTTTGCATTTTACTGTAATACTTGTTACTTACACCCAAATTAAATTTATAGATTTTAAATTCTACATCTAATTTAAACATGTGTTTAAAGCGGTATTTCAATACATTACCACTGGTGTCCATACTACTATTTTTATAACTAATGGGTTGAGGTGTTCCTCCCGAAAGTCCTTTGTCGTGGGCATACACGCTATCTGGTGTTAAACTCACAGGTTCTATATACGTATAACCAATTAAGGCTGTTACTCCAAAACGTTTGTTTGTTTCTGCAGTTGAAGCTACTAAAGACATATCAACACCTCTAACTCGCGAATCGCCTGTATTTAAAAATTTAAAGCCAACCACGGATATATCTGGCTCCCACATTCCAAATAAATATTCGATGTTGTTATGGTATTTTTGGTAAAAACCTGCGAGATCTAAATAGCCTTTACAGTTACCAATCTTAAAGCCTTGTTTAATGCCGATTTCAAAGCTATTAGATGTTTCTGGTTTTAAATCAGGATTTGGAAATACTCCAAACAAGCCCGCTTTAGTAGTGATGTAGCGTTCTGTAATGGTTGGGTATCTAAAACCTTGTCCGTATGAACTTCTAATAAAAGTTCCTCTTGTGATTTGTAAGTTAGCTCCTGCCCTGAAAATGGGAGCAACCACGCTATTCATGTCATTCATTTTAAAATACTCGTAACGCACACCTCCTGATAAATTCAAAACACGCCATAATTTTTTATCGAGTTGTATATAACCCGATGCGTTTACAATTTTATTGTTTGGTGTGCCGCTTGATGCATAGAGCTTGGATGTTGACTGAGAGATATTACCCACTAAACCACCTGTAAAGGTTAGATCAATGCTTTTAAATTTACGTTGCATTTGATACTCGCCAAAATACATGGTGCCTCGATTGGATTGATTGTTTGTAATTACATTATCTGAATGAAAAATACGGGTATTGATACTATGACTTAAGCCATTTCTACCTGTATATCTAATAAATGGATCGATATTAAATAAGGTTTGATCTTCTAAAAATACGGCGCCAGGATACCCTTTATATAAGCCTGCAGAGTCGTCTAGCCAGGCAAATACCATGTTGGTTTTATTAAGCATAAAATTAGCGTTAACGCCAAAGCTTAAGCCTGTGATCTTCTTAGAACGGTAACGCAAATTCACATTGACGCGGCCTCGTTTTTTAACCATTTGATCTTTAGAAAATACGGGCACTGTATCATTCATGTGCAAGGCATCTTTTAAATCCCACGGAATATATTTTGCGGGTGGGGGAGGACCGATATAACCTTGATCTACATTGAAGTTTGCACCAATTACAAAATCCAAATTATTTTTAATAATGCGCGAATGAAATAAATTTAAGTTTGTAAACGCCGGTAACGATTTACCATACCAGTTAGTAGCAGGTGCTTCTGGAGAACTATAAACACCAGCAGAATAATTAATACTTGTTTTGGGTTTGGCACGCGGATAAGCTGTACGAATATTTATAACACCATTTAAGGCCGATGAGCCATATAATACAGATGATGCGCCTTTGATGACTTCTATTTGTTCAATATTTTCAACGGGTATGTAACTCCATTCGGGGCGGCCTGCATCACCACTTAATAAAGGAATACCATCAACAACTATTGCTACACGACTTCCCACACCAAAGGTAAAGCCGCTACCACCACGTATTTGCGGGTCGTTATCAATGATGGTTAATCCAGGGACTTGTTCTAAAACTGTTTCTATGCTAGTTGTATTTTTATTATTAATTAAACTTGGTTTAATAACTTCCATGGAAACGGTTAATTCTTCGAGCTTTTGTTCAAATTTACCAGATGATACTACAACAGTTTCTAAGGTTTTACCTTCTTGTTTTAGTGTAAAGTTTTTTTGAGTAATTTGATTTTCGATGATGTGTACAGAAAAGGTATCGCTTTGCAAGCCTAAGTAACTACATAATAATTTATGATAACCGCTATCGAGTACAAGCACATAATT
>JANYGR010000230.1 GCA_025359355.1 Bacteroidota bacterium
CAAGGACAAAAATGCACAGAATATACAGTTAAAAACATCGATGAAAACACTCAAATAACCTACTGGATTGCTACTTCAAAATTTGATTTTTTCATTCCTTTAGTAAAATTGTGGAACAGAAAAGACAAGCAAAGCATTTACTTTAACCAAATTAAAGATTTACCAAAAGGATCTATGCCAATGATGTCTGAAGAAAAAACATTATCAGATATGAAGTCGGTAAGCAAATTAGAAATTTCTAAATTAGGTAAGGGCGCTGTAGATGCCTCTAAATTAGCTATTCCTGCAGACTACAATAAATTTGAACAAAAGTAATTAGTACAATAATTACCTATATTATTTTTAAAAAGCCCTTTTAGGGCTTTTTTTATAGAATCAGGTATCTGATTTAAAAAATATTAGAGCATAAAAAATAACTTTTATTTAATATACTTTAGTAACAACTAAAAAATCAACTATGATATGAAAAAACTATTTACACTATTATCAGCGCTCAGTATATATACTGTTACGTTTGCGCAAACGTATCCTGTTGGACACATGAGCATTAATTTTAAAGATGCCAGCAGAACAGGGGGTTATACTATACCTGCTTCTGGCGGAACGGTAGTAACTATGCCTGGCACAGGCCGAAATATTGGCACTGAAGTTTATTATCCTGCAACGGTAGCAGGTAATAATGCCGCTGTGGCAACAGGTCAATTCCCCATAGTGGTTATGGGACATGGCTTTGCGATGACTTGGGACGCTTATGATAATATTTATAATCGATTGGCGTCATTAGGATATATCGTTTTAATGCCACGTACAGAGAGTGGTATTTTTCCAACCCCGGTTCACTTAGATTTTGGAAAAGACGAAGCCTTATTAGCAACCCTCGGTATGGGATTAAATACAGTATCAACGCCGTCTAATGTAGTTGTATTTAATGGCAAAGTATTACAAAAATCAGCTATTGGCGGTCATAGCATGGGTGCCGGCGCTTCATTTTTAGCAGCAGCTAATAATACAACCCTAACATGTTTATTTAATTTTGCCGCAGCCACAACTAATAATACTCCTAATTCTATCGCATCAGCGTCTTTAGTTACGGTTCCTACTCTGATGATTTCAGGAGAAAATGATTCTGTGGCTGATACTACCGTTCAAAATAGCCATTATGCAGGTATTGTTAGCCCTAAAAAATTTCACACTATTATTACTGGATTAACACACTGCGAAGTAGGTAATGGAACAAGCAGTACTTGCAACATAGGGCAGGCTTCATGTGGAAATACAACTTGTAATAACGTATTCTTTTTAAAATATATGGCATACTTAGAGCCATTTTTAAAAAATCAATTATATAGTGACTGCATTGCTGGTAATACATTTATGGCACTGATTTCTAATCCATCTGTTGATAGAGTTGGAAGAAAAATACAAGGTTCCATTGCTTGTGTTACAACTTCATTAGCAAATATTGACAATGAAGAAATAGGATCCCTATTTCCAAATCCAGTAGTTGATATTTTAAATGTACACTGCACATCTAAGACTACGCAATTACAAGTTACCAATATCATTGGAGAAGAACTTTTTATAGAAAATATAATGACAGTAACGACTGATGGGTTTAAATTGGATGCATCAGGGCTTAGTAAAGGAATTTATTTTTTAAACATAACATCAGGCAACAAAAAAATCAGTAAAAAATTCATTAAACAATAAGCTTTATTAATCACTATTTATTTTTCTAAAAAGCCCCAAATGACTGTCATTTGGGGCTTTTTAATGAATACATTACCTCTTGTTATTTATCTTTTGTAAAATATCGATAGGTTTGTAATATTTTTCCAAAGACATAAAACTGAGCTACACCGTAATCTTTACCGTTATTATAACGAATAAATAATCTGTCAGGATCATATTTATAATTGACACCATACTGCTCGTTTTTACTTTGAATAGATTGTTTGTGGAAAAAATCGCAAACAAATTGTTGATCGTTTCTGTCGTTAACGGTGAGTGTTGCAAATGGGAGAGCCGATTTAGCAAGCGAATCCACTAAGTGGTCATTTTTTTGTAAAACCACTTCGCAATTGATGTTTTGAAAATAAGCGATGTATTGTTTTAATTTGGCCTCATCAAATGCGATTTGCACCCCTTTTCTGTTTTTGAGATTAAAACGTTGCATACTAATTAAATCTAAAACAAAGGATGAATCTGGCATTTCGTGTAATTCTAATTTTATTTGTTTAAGTTGAGGTGGTCGGAAACTCATCACCAAACGATCTCTCCAATCTAATTCATCAGTATTGTAGCGTGTTGTCAAAAAACCGTCAAAGCCTGGAATGTGGGTTACAAAAGGATCTGCATAGTTTTCGCCAGTTTCTAAATTCGTCAATAACATATAAGTTCCTAAATGATCTTGTGTTGTGTGCCCAACATAATATTGTTTTATTTTTTCTCCCTTGCTATAAATTTCTATTTTGGTAGATTTAGAAGACATAATTTTAATCACGTTTTTTTTACCTGCCATGGAAATCGGCGATTGTACTTCTACCATTTTAATTGTATAAAGTAGAAGTGTAATGGCATCTGGACGAACATGATATTTTTTATCCAACATCCAACCCTCTTTTGTTCTTTCTAATAAAACCGATTTGCCTTCTTTATCTGCTAAAAATATTTTATCGATAGAAGCGGTATCTTTTATGGGGAAATCACTTGCCTCTTTATCAATCGTGGTTGACCCGCCCTTATGTTTATAAAAATAAACAGCAATGGCCGATAAGGCCAGTAATAAGGAAATAATAACAATAGATGATTTTTTCATTTCGTATAATTTTTAGGCATGAAACGGTAAATAGTTATTTACTGTATTTTTTCTTGCGGATATAAAACTGAATTAATCCGGCAATCATAATAAGTAAGAGTGGCAGGCCAACGTTTATTAGTTTCCATTTAGTTTGCTGTGTTGCAATTCGTTTTTTATCTAATAAGCGAAGTTTCACTTCACGAGAACGAAGTTGTAGTAAGCCTTCATCGTCCAATAAATAATTCATACAATTTAACAAAAACGTTTTATTAGCAAATTGATTTTTAGTATAAAGATCGTATCCTACAGGATATATCATCCCTGTAGCCGCTTGATAACTGTTTTTTGCAATATCTCCATCAGCCACAACAATCATACGTGTTGGCTTACTTTTTTCCATATAGCCATAAGTACTATCTTCCATAAACACGGATGAAATACGGTTTTTAAAAACAGATTCAAATCGACCTTCTAGTAAGCAAGCTACATTTTGAAACGAATTTTTAAATTGTTCTTCTTTTGGTTTGTACTTAATCATACCTAAACTAATACGAGCTGGTGTTGGCTGTGTTTTGGTATAACGGGAGGTTTGCAATAAAATAGTTTTAGTAATATCTTTAGTTGCTATGGTATCTAAGGTTCCTATAAATTCCGTTCTAATTAAATCTAAATTTTTTACAATTGGGTGATTAGATGTGGGTAATAATAAGGGATAGTATACCCAAGGGAATAATTGAAAATTAGGTTGCCCTTGTTTAAACCCAACATTGATAGGTACTTGAGCACATTGCAAATCTTCAACTAAAATAGGATTTAAGCGCACGCCATATTTGAATAAAATATCATCTAAGTTTAAATCATTTTTAAATCCTAAAGTAAAGCCCTTTAAATTAAAGGTGTCTCTGTTCACATAAACTGGATCAATAAGCCATAATGCTTTGCCGCCATGCATGATAAAATTATCAATGATAAATTTGTCTTTATCGTCAAATGCCGAGTCGGGTTGCGCAATTACAATGGCATCTGCGCCTTTAAGAGCATATAATTTGTTTCTGATATTAACACGAGATACATTGTAATATTCTGTTAATGAGCGCATGAAATCAGCACAATAAATAGTATCTAATTCGCCACGCCCTTCAAGAAATAAGACTTCTGGTTTTTTAACTAATTTGGTTTTACGAATGGTATTTGATAAACCATATTCCATCTCTTGAACAGAGTTGTTAATACTTTGTTCTTGCTCATAACCCACTTGACGTTTGAAAATTTGCCAAACACTTTCTTTTCCTTTGTATGAACAGATAGCGCCAGGCCAGATGAGTGTTTCAGAAGTTTTTTGCTGACTCTTATCCACTATTTGTTCGGGCATAATGCCTTTGTTGTAGAGTTGTTTCTCTAATTTATCAACCTCTTCTTTATTTGGATTTTCGGTGGGATTAATAAATTCGTATTCTAAATTATTATTTGAGTATGCTCTAAATTCATCAAGTATTTCTTTGGTTTCATTTTTTAAACGCGTGAAACTTGGGTTGAAATCGCCTTGTAAGTATACTTTTAAATAAACGACATCATCCAAATCTTGCAATAATTTACGAGTAGATTCAGAAAGTGTATAACGTTTTTCGGTTGTTAAATCGAAGCGCTTAAATGTAAATGAACAAATGAAGTTAAGGAGAGCTAAAATAGCCACTACCATTATAATTGAAGCGATGTCTTTGCGTTTGCGTGAGGTTTGTTGATTTTTTTTCATTACCATTTCCTACTTTTTAAAACAAGATTTGATAATAAATTAAAAATAGCGATGATGCTTAAAAAATAAACAACGTCTCGTGTATCAATCACGCCTCTACTCATACTAATATAATGTTCATTCATTCCTAGTCCTTTTACAAAGGCGTCGTATTTACCAAATAATCCTGACGCAGAAATAAAGTCAAACCCAACATAAGTAATAAAGCAAAGTAATAGTGACATAATAAAAGCAATGACTTGATTTTCGGAAATAGCAGAAGCAAAGGTTCCAACAGCTACAAAGCCCGCACCTAAAAACAGTAGCCCAATGTATGAGCCCCACATACCGCCTGTATCAAGGTTTCCTTTGGGGTATCCTAATTGATATACCGAATAATAATAAATAAGTGTTGGTAATAGGGATACGATCACTAAAATGACACCTGCAAAATATTTAGCTAATACAATTTGTAATTCTGTTAATGGTCGTGTTAAGAGTAATTCAATCGTTCCTGTTTTTTTTTCTTCCGAAAAACTACGCATGGTAATGGCCGGAATTAAAAACAGATATACCCAAGGAGCTAAAATAAATAAGGGGTCGATATTAGCAAAACCATTGTCTAATACATTAGAACCAGCACTTTCGGTAGGTACTAACCACATAAAGGTTCCTATTCCAGTTATAAATACACCAATAGCAATATAACCAATGAGTGAACTTAAAAAACTTCGTATTTCTTTAATCAGTAAAGTGAACATATAGAATCCAAAAATAGCAATAGATTTTTAAAATAGCTATTCTTCAAATCAAAGATTTAGTGCTTGGTTTTATTTAAACAACAATTGATTTTAAGTGTTTTATAGTCAAAGAATCAGAGTAAAAAATCCTTTGATAAATACGCCTCGTATGCGTATATTTGTATAATTCATTAACTAACAAAATGGAAACAATTAATTTTGAAAATGTGTTTGAAGGCAAGTTAGCCAAAAACGAAATGGTGGAGCCAAAAGATTGGATGCCGGAAAACTACCGCAAACACTTAATCCGTCAAATATCGCAACATGCTCACTCTGAAATAGTAGGAATGTTGCCAGAAGGTAATTGGATAACGCGTGCCCCGAGTTTACGTTCTAAAATAGTATTATTAGCTAAAGTACAAGACGAAGGCGGGCATGGCTTATATTTATATACAGCAGCTGAAACCCTTGGGATTAGTCGCGATGAATTATTAGATAATTTACATACAGGTAAAGCAAAATACTCTTCTATTTTTAATTACCCAACCTTAACATGGGCTGATATTGGTGCTGTGGGCTGGTTAGTAGATGGTGCAGCAATTATGAATCAAGTAATGTTGCAGCGAGCTTCTTATGGGCCGTATGCTCGTGCGATGGTTCGTATTTGTAAAGAAGAAAGTTTTCATCAACGTCAAGGATTCGAAGTCATGACTCGCTTAGCTTTTGGAACAACAGAACAAAAAGAAATGGCTCAGGATGCTCTTAATCGTTGGTGGTATCCTACGATGATGATGTTTGGCCCGCCTGATGCAGAATCACCAAATAGCGAAAACGCCATGAAATGGCGTATTAAGCGTGAAACGAACGATCAATTGCGTCAGAAATTTGTGAATCAAACGGTTCCTCAAGTAGAGTATTTAGGCTTAACAGTTCCTGATGCACAATTAAAATGGAACGAAGAAAAAAAGGGCTACGATTTTAGCGAGCCTAATTGGGCTGAGTTTAAACAAATTATTAGCGGAAACGGCCCTTGCAATAAAGAACGTTTAGCGGCTCGCAATAAAGCGCATCATGATGGCGAATGGGTGAGAGCAGCAGCGATGGCTCATGCTAAAAAGAAAAATGAAGTATACGAAGCTGCGTAAACAAATTAGAAATGTTGAATTAGAAATTATTAATACGATTCAAGTTTTATGTTCATTGTTAATGAAATTTAAAATGTTGAATTTAAAATTTAAAATTATTTTATGAGTGATAATCAAGGCCCAGTTTGGGAAGTATTTGTACAAAAAAAAGCAGGACAACCATTTGTTCACTGTGGAAGTTTACACGCGTTTGATAAAGAGATGGCATTGCAAAATGCTCGCGATTTATACACACGCAGAAGTGAGGGAATGTCTCTATGGGTAGTGCCTTCAAATGCTATTACAGCTAGTAGTCCAGAAGATCAAGGGCCATTTTTTGAATCGGCTAACGATAAAGTTTATCGTCATCCAACGTTTTATCAAATTCCAGATGCAATTGGACACATGTAATTATTAGACCAAAAAGATTTAAGGGATATTTTGACAAAAGAGATTTTGAAAAAAGCAATTAAATCATGAAGTAAAAATTGATATTGTAAAATGACGCTCAGTGACCTCTGCAAAAATACGCTGCGAACTCTGTGGTTAAACAAAAACTATAATGACAACACAAGAAGCACTTTTTAAATATACACTACGCTTAGGTGATACTAATTTAATTTTAGGTCAGCGTTTAAGCGAATGGACAGGACACGGTCCTTTTTTAGAAGAAGATTTAGCATTAACAAATATTGCTTTAGATATTATTGGCACCGCAAATTCTTTATTAGAATATGCCGCAAGCGTTGAAAACAAAGAGAGAACAGCCGATGACTTAGCATTTCATAGAAATGATAGACAGTATTATAATCTTCAAATTACAGAACTACCAAATGGTGATTATGCTAGAACCATTGTACGTCAGGCATTGATTGATTGTTTTGATTTATATTTTTATCAGGAGTTAGCAAAAAGTAAAGACGAAACGTTATCAGGCATTGCTAATAAATCTATTAGAGAAGTAACGTATCATTTACGCCACACTTCGTCGTGGATAGAACGTTTTGGAGATGGCACAGAAGACAGCCATAATAAAGCGCAAACTGCACTAAATGAATTGTGGCAGTATACAGGCGAGTTGTTTGAAATGAACGAAGTAGATGAAGTTTTAATAAAAGAAGGAGTCGCTGTTGATTTGAATATTGTAAAACAAAAGTGGGAAAAACATATCTCTGAATTATTCCAAAAATCAACATTAGTAATTCCTGAAAATGTATTTATGCAAACAGGTAGCCGTAAATGCATACACACGGAGCACTTAGCATTTATATTGGCTGAAATGCAAGCCTTACCAAGAATGTACCCAGATGCTAAATGGTAATTTTTAAGAGATTTGAAAGACAGAAGAGATATTAGGGATTGTAGCGATGTTGTAATTGAGCAATTAAATTAGTTGAAAATAACAAAACCCATTATTTGATCAAGATAAAATATGAGCTTTAAAGACACTTGGAAAAAACTGTCGCCTTACTTTGTAGATGTGTGGCAATACATCATCATTATTGTAATTATGATAGTGGCAGCCATTTTTATTTTGTAAATGAGTTTGTCAAAAGAACATATTTTATCGTTACTCTCTGAAATTCCAGACCCTGAAATCCCTGTCATTACAATTGTGGAGTTAGGCGTTATTAGGGACATACAGGTAATCGATGACTCCACTATCGACTTAAAAATAACACCTACATATAGCGGTTGCCCTGCTATGAAACAAATAGAAGATGATGTTCGTAAAAAATTATCAGAACACGGATTTACATCCATTACTATAAATACTATTTTTTCTCCGCCTTGGACAACCGATTGGATTACTTCGGAAGCAAAAGAAAAATTGCGAAAATATGGTATTGCTCCACCAGAAACAACCACTGAAGATAAAAGTTGGTTAACAGGTAAAACAAAATTGATAGCTTGTCCTCGTTGCAAATCAACTAATACTAAATTAATTTCACAATTTGGAAGCACAGCCTGTAAAGCCTTATACCAATGCAACGATTGTCTTGAGCCTTTTGATTATTTCAAGTGTATTTAAACAATTAATCTAAAAAATACACTTATCGACCAGTTGCTATTTTTATTCTACGAAATAAGGTTTATATTAGCTTAAAATATAAATCATGGCTAGTGAGGGAATCATAAGAAACATAGTCAATAATTTTTTAGAACATGTCATCGTTTTAAATGCTGACAAAACAATTAATTTTCAAACGAACGATATTAGTTCTTTATTAGGGTATCATGCGACTGAAATAGAGCATTTAGGTGTTAGCCAATTATTTATTAGCCCTACTTTTTTATTAAATGATGTTTTACTCAAAGCTAAAAAGTATGGTGAATTCATCGGCACCGAGAATCTTAAACATAAAACCAAAAATTACATCAACGTCGCCTATCGTTTGTATTACGAAGAAGACGAAGCATCTCATACTGGGCATTACGTTTTTTATTTAAGAGATAATACGCAACAAAATATAATACGAAAAGATATTATTAAAAAAAGTTTAACGATAGAGCGTCTTTCAAAGTCTAGAAAAATTCGCGAAGGTAGGGTGGAGGAAGCTATTTTTGAAATATTAGAATCGTCGTCAAGAGCTATGAATACAGCCCGTGTGAATGCATGGGTATTTGATAAAGAAAAAACAGAAATACAATGTATCGGTAATTTTGATGCCCGGGAAAATAAATTGGTTCCGCAAACGTCATTGCCACGTATTGCAATGCCTAAGTATTTTCATTTATTCGAGACAGAAAAAATTATTATTACATCCGATGCTTTTCATGAGCCTAAAACAGAGGAATTATTAGAGTTTTATTTAAAGCCACACGATATTCAATCGTTGATGGATATACCAGTTCGTATTGAAGGAGAAATGATTGGTGTTATTTGTTTCGAACACGTAGGCTCTCCTCGCGAGTGGACTCTACAAGAACAAAAATATGGGTTAGTTGCTGCGCAAATGTTATCGCTTACGATTGAAACACATAATAAAATAGAGGCGAAACAAGCACTTGAAGTTTCGTTGGCTGAGCAGAGAATTTTATTACAAGAAGTAAATCATCGTGTCAAAAACAATTTAAATATTGTGACCAGTTTAATGAATTTACAGGCAGATAAATCACGCGATGAATACCATAAACAATTATTTATGGAGTGCAGAAATAGATTAGAATCGATTGTTACGGTGCATGAATTGATTTACAAAGCAAAATCGTATAGGCAATTAAATTTTAAAGATTATTTAAATCAAATCATCGAACATATTTCATCTTCTTACAGCTCTATAAAAAACGTGCGCATCGAAAAAGGCATTACCGATGTTCATGTTGACATATCAACAGCTATTTCCTTGGCGTTAATTGTGAATGAGCTAATTACCAATGCCTATAAACATGCATTTAGTAATACCAAAGACGGAGTCATTGAAATATCTCTGCTCGAAAATAACAAACAGGTTTTTTTAACAATTAAAGATAATGGAAGTGGTTTTGATAAAACGGTAGTTTCAAAAAATTCAATTGGAATGGATATTTTAAATGGATTAGTAGAACAGATCGAAGGAACATACCAATTAACAACTAACGAAAAAGGAACCTCCTATAAAATTTCGTTTTCAAAAAAATAAGTTGCATTTTTAGTCCTCCATAAAAATACATCTATGTCATTTATTCTTTCTGAACTTCATAATAAAGTAATGGTTATTACTTTAAATCGTGCTGATAAATTTAATAGTTTTAATCGCGAGATGGCATTGCAATTGCACGACGCACTTGATAAAGCAGAAGCTAATCATGCAGTGAGAGCAATTGTATTAACAGGCAATGGCAAGGCTTTTTGCGCTGGACAAGATTTGGCGGAAGTGACTGACCCTAATGGGCCGGGCATTTCACGCATTGTAACAGAGCACTATAATCCTATTATTTTAAGAATACGTAAGATAGAAAAGCCAATCATAGCTGCTGTCAATGGTGTAGCCGCTGGCGCAGGCGCTAATATTGCGTTAGCGTGCGATATTGTTACAGCAGCACAATCAGCGTCTTTCATTCAGGCATTTAGTAAAATTGGGTTGATACCAGATAGCGGTGGTACTTTTTTTCTACCACGATTAATTGGCTTGCAACAGGCATCTGCATTGATGATGACAGGCGATAAAGTGTCTGCAGACGATGCGAAGCAGATGGGAATGATCTATAAAGTATTTGCTAATGAAACATTTATGCAAGAGGTGATGACCTTTGCTAATACCTTAGCGGAGATGCCAACGAAAGGATTGGGCTTAACTAAAAGATTGTTAAATGAAAGTTTATTTAATAATTTAGAAACGCAATTAGTAGGAGAAGACAGAGAGCAGTTAGCCGCTGCTAACACCTATGATTACAACGAAGGGGTATCAGCGTTTTTAGAAAAACGTAAACCTGAATTTAAAGGGGAGTAGGCAGAGCTTTCTCATAAATTCAATTATTTTTTACACTTCTTTTTTCTTGAAAAAAAATAAGCAAAAATTCAAGCTAAATCGCCAAATCCGTTTTTCTTCACACATTCCTCGCTTCAGCTCCGCCAGAAAAACTAGGATTTCACTCCGATTTAGCAAGCCTACCGCACTATTACCAACGTGTGTAATAGTTTTAATTCAATTTCACTTAGGAATTACAAATTATTAATAATAATAAAAATCCTTAGCTCGTTTATACAATGGTAAAATCCATGTAAAGCGTAAGCCAATTAAAACATCGTTTCTTTTTTGTGTATCTTTTAATCCTGTATCATAATTAAAGCCTCGAAAACTTTTTGTAAAACCTTGATACATTTCAACGCCAAAACTAAAATTGGCAAGTCGGTTATTGCTTAAATATTGGTACCCAACAAAATAAGTAACTGCGAAGCCACCACTAAGTCGGTCGTATCCCTTTGCTAAATCGCCTTTGATAGCTGCTATTTTTTGATTGGCGTCATATAACTTTACTTTATGTTGCATGTAACCAGCGCCAACCGTAAAAAAGATACCTGAGTTTGGATTATGCCCTGATTTTGGAATAATCATTCCTACTTTGACATCAAAATTCCAACCGCGCTCGGTGGTTCGTAAATCTGCAGGATAACCTTCATTATCCGTAATAAAACCATCAGAATTTTTCATGGATGCTACTACATCTTCACGGACATTTTTACTCCAAAAATAACTTCCTTCAATACCGAACAAAAAATTACGTTTTGTTTTCCAAAATAAATCAACGCCTGCGCTGAGGTTTGGTCCAAAACGCTGAGCCATATTATTTTGAGGTAATTGTCCGCAAAAATGTACACCCGTCATAATAATACGAAAGCTCGAATCCTTTACAGACTGAGCGTTTGATTGCATCAAAGAAATCAAACAGATAAACAGTAGTATGTACTTTTTAGTTTTCATGTATACTAAAGAATTATAAATGGGGGATGATGCCCCAAAAATAGATCATAATTTTTAGATAACCTATACAAAAGCAAAGCGCCCACCTCAAATTGAGATAGGCGCCTGTTTTTTTTAAAAAAGATTCGTTTATTGAGTAACAATAATTTTTTGATTAATAGATTGATGCAAAGATCGACCAACAATAAAGTAAACGCCAGAAGTAAGGTTGTTGATGTTTTCTTGATGATTATTAGAGGCACTTAAATTAATGGTTTGTATCATTTGCCCTAAGTTGTTTGTCACAGAAAGGATGATGTCTTCAGAGGATGTAATCGTAAAATTGCCATTATTTGGATTAGGATAAACATTAAGGATTGATAATGAACTATTAGATAATAAATCTATTCCTGTACATGAGGACACATTTTGTGTAAACATTACAGAGCCATTACAATTATTAGCATCTGTGCCATTAATAGTGTAAGTTGTGTTTGCAGTTGGATTAACATTAATTGATGAACCATTCTCAGATGTACTCCACGTGTATGTATTAGCGCCTGTTACATTAATAGTAGCAGTTTGACCTACGCATAACAATGTGTTAGATGTATTAGCTATAATAATAGGTAAGGCGTTTACGGACACTGATTGCGTCATCGAATTAATACAGCTATTACTACCAGTACCGGTTACGGTATAAATCGTCGTAACAGTAGGTGTTACATTAACCAAAAAACCAGATTGATTTCCAGGAACCCAAGTGTAAGTGACAGCACCATTTGCGCCTAATGTTACTGTTTGCCCGCTACAAACCATTGTATTACTTGCCGTAGTATTTATTGTTGGCAATTGATTTACAGTGATAGAAGATACTGCCGCTATATTACTTACACAGCCTGCTGTGCTTGTTCCGGTAACCGAATAAGACGTTGTTACAGTTGGATTAACTATTGCTGAACCGCCCGAGTATGTATAAGTGTTAGCTCCAGTTGGAGTAATTGTAAAATTATTTCCTGAACAGATAGACCCGCTATTTACAGAAATAACAGGCTTAGCTTTTACTGTAACGGTTGATACAGCTGCTACGCTACTTACGCATCCTGCTGTATTTGTTCCGGTAACTGAATATGAAGTTGTAGTTGTTGGACTAACTGTTGCTGAACCCCCGGAGTATGTATACGTACTGGCTCCATTTGGAATAATAGTGAATGTATTTCCTGCGCAGATTGACCCACTAGTTGCTGAAATAACAGGACGAGCAACAACGATTACATTACTAATAGCAGCAGAACTACTCACACATCCAGCCGAGCTTGTGCCTGTAACAGAATATGAAGAAGTAGTAGTTGGACTAACGATTGCTGTCCCTGAAGAATATGTATATGTATTGGCGCCACTTGGGCTTAAGGTATATGAATTACCCGAACAAAGTGTTCCACTATTTATAGCAATAACTGGTTTTGCATTTATAGTTATAGTTAAGTTTTGTGCAAATGATGATGCGCAGCCATTTACTGCAAAAACGGATATGACATCACTTGAATTTCCTACAGTAATAGAAATAGTATTTGATGTGGATGACCCTGTCCAACCACCTGGTAATGCCCATGAATAGGAAGAAGCACCAGAAACAAGAGCTACACTATATGTATTTGAAGAGCCCGCACAAACTGACGCTGATCCTGAAATGCTGGTTGGTTGAGTTGGTATGAAACTACCGCTTACTAGTTTTTGAATAAAAAAGTCGTATCCGCCGGCAGACACTAAATTACTTGTTCCTGCACCTGGATCGAAATCAACAGTATTGCTAAACCAACCCGTTGTATATACAGAACCATTTACATCGACAGTAATTCCATTACCGCCTTCTACACTAGTATTTCCCATTTGTTTTACAGATACAAAATTACCTACGGGATCCAATTTACTAATGAAAATATCATAACTCCCAGCTGAAGATATAGTGTATGATGTTGATGGGCTTGGGTCAAAATCAGCAGTAACATTAAAAAAGCCTGTAGTATAAACGTTGCCACAGGCATCAACTGCAATAGAATAAGCGAAATCAAAACCTGACCCCCCTAATTGTTTTCCCCAAACAAAATTTCCTGAAACGTCTAATTTACTTACAAAAATATCACTGCTTCCAAAAGTATTTAAGGAGAATGTACTAGCGCTTGGATCCATATCAAGGACTCCATCAAATCTTCCGGTAGAATAAACATTACCACTAGCGTCTACTGCAATTGACCTAGAATCTTCATTTCCTGTCCCATCCAATTGTTTTGCCCAAACAAAATTACCTGAAGCATCCAATTTACTTATGTAAGCATCTTGTGTTGTGCCTGAAGCAGTTAAATTATAGACTCCCACTCCTGGATCAAAATCTCCTGTGCTTTGAAAATAACCAGTTGAATATACATTTCCACTCCCATCAACTGCTACCGAAAAACCATATTCGAATTGTCCGGCCCCTCCTAATTGTTTTGCCCAAATTAAATCACCGATATTGGTGTATTTCGCAACAAAAACATCATATCCATTTACTGCGGTAAGCGTATATGTTCCCGTTGAAGAAGGGTCAAAATCACAAGGTGCTTGTTGAATAACTCCCGTAATAAGAAGGTTATTATAATTGTCAAGAACAATAGATCTACTGTCTTCAGCACCTGTTCCTATCATTTGTTTTGCCCATACAAAATTACCGGATACGTCTAATTTACTCATAAAAATATCGTTAGTGCTTGCGGTTGCAGTAAAGGTGTATGTTCCCACCCCTGGATCAAAATCGGCAGTTCCTAAAAAATTACCTGTAGTGTACACATTACCACTATTATCAACAGCAATGGAAGTACCCATGTTAGTATTATCTCCAGCAAATTGTCTTGCCCAAACAAAATTGCCCGCAGAATTTAATTTAATAATAAAAATATCCTGACCTGTTCCCGAACTCATGGTGAATGTGCTAAGTCCCGGATCAAAATCAAATGTTCCATCAAATGTTCCAATTGTATATACGTTTCCATTTCTATCCGTAGTTATGGCATTTCCCATATCTGTGGACGTACTTCCAAAACCACTTGCCCATTGAAAATTTTGAGCAAAGGTGCTGCCAGTAATTATACTGAGAGTTAATAATAGCAATTGTTTTTTCATTAGATTTTATGTTTTGATTTTTATATGTTGTTTATGTTTTGGGATGCGAATATAACATAAATACAAAAACAAAAAACCAACGAATAAAGTATTTTTAACGATTAATAAAGTGTTTCGTGCGATAAAGTACAATTACCTGTAAATCGCTTGACGTGGAAAATCCTTAGAAGAAATGCAAGAAGTGAATGAGTTTAACCCATTAAAAAAGCCCGAATTAATTCGGGCTTTTAATCAACATTATTTATGTAATAATTATGCGTTTACTGCTTTTAAAACTGCTGCCATGGTAATACCAATAGAAGCTGGACTATCCACTACATGTAAACCACACTCGCGCATAATATCCATTTTAGCTTGAGCTGTATCATCATGTCCACCAACAATAGCGCCTGCATGACCCATCGTACGGCCTTTTGGAGCTGTTTGTCCTGCAATAAATCCTACAACTGGTTTTTTATTTCCATTAGCTTTAATCCAACGTGCAGCATCTGCTTCGTAGCTACCACCAATTTCACCAATCATCACAATAGCATCAGTTTCAGGGTCATTCATTAATAATTCAACCGCATCGCGTGTTGGTGTTCCAATAATTGGATCTCCACCAATACCAATAGCCGTACTTACACCTAAGCCAGCTTTTGCTAATTGATCGGCAGCTTCATAAGTTAATGTTCCTGATTTAGATACTACACCAATACGTCCTTTTTTGAATACAAATCCTGGCATGATACCAACTTTTGCTTCGCCAGCTGTAATAACACCTGGGCAATTTGGCCCTATTAAACGGCAAGCGCGTCCTTTGATATATTCTTTTACAGCAATCATATCCTTAACAGGAATACCTTCTGTGATACAGATAATAACTTTAATACCACCTTCAGCAGCTTCCATAATAGCATCAGCTGCAAATGCTGCCGGCACAAAAATGATCGATGTATCAGCGCCTGCTTTATCTACAGCTTCTTTAACTGTATTAAATACAGGTCTTTCTAAATGGGTTGTTCCGCCTTTACCTGGAGTAACACCGCCAACAACGTTGGTTCCGTATTCTATCATTTGAGTTGCGTGGAATGTTCCTTCGCCACCTGTAAAACCTTGTACAATTACTTTTGAATTTTTTCCTACTAAAACGCCCATTTCTTTAATTTTAAATGTTGAATTATAAATGTTGAATTATTAAATTAAAATTGATGCGCTAATTTAAGCAAAATCCTCTTTCGTGACGTAAATATTTATAAATTTGTTTATATAACCCAAAAGACATGGCCAATTACGCCTTAAATGATGATACAATTGCCGCATTAGCAACTCCACATGGTTTTGGAGCTATTGCCGTAATCAGATTGAGTGGTAAACATGCCATTTCCATTACCGAAAACGTATTTTATACAAAAAAACTAAAACATAAAACATTGGCTGATAAAGCCAGCCATACGGCTCATTTTGGATTAATTGCCGAACATGGGGTGATTATTGATGAGGTATTGGTTACTGTTTTTAAAGCTCCTCATACTTATACTGGCGAAGAAATAGTTGAGATTTCTTGTCACGGCTCTGTGTTTATACAACAACAAATTCTACAAACGTTACATAAGCATGGTGCTCGTCCTGCACAGCCTGGCGAGTTCACCTTACGTGCGTTTTTAAATGGTAAACTCGATTTGTCGCAAGCAGAGGCGGTGGCCGATTTAATTGCTAGTAATTCTGCAACGTCACATCAGGTAGCTATGCAACACATGCGTGGTGGCTTTAGCAGTAAAATAGCCATCTTACGAGAAAATTTATTAAATTTTGCGTCTTTAATTGAACTCGAATTAGATTTTAGTGAAGAGGATGTAGAGTTTGCTGACAGAACAGATTTACGCAAACTCATCCATACAATCCAATCAATTATTGACAAACTCATTGGTAGTTTTGAAGTTGGTAATGTGATTAAAAACGGAATTCCAGTGGCAATCGTTGGTAAACCTAATGCAGGCAAATCAACATTATTAAATGTATTGTTGGAAGACGATAGAGCGATTGTGAGCGAAATACCAGGCACAACAAGAGATACGATTGAAGATGAAATTATTATTGATGGTGTATTATTTCGATTGATTGATACGGCGGGTATTAGAACCACAACCGATGTGATTGAGCAAATAGGCGTGAATAAAGCCTTTGAGGTCATTAAGAAATCGGCGATTGTTATTTATTTGTTTGACACGCATGAGTTGAGCAGAGGCGATTTAGAATTAGAAGTGAATATCGTTCGTGAACATATAGGTACTTCGCAATTACTAGTGGTTGGTAATAAAATAGATTTTGAAACGCTGGATGAATTGAAACAAGAATTTGCAGATGTGCCACACATACAATTTATATCAGCGAAAGAACACACCAACATTGCTGAATTAAAAGCCACTTTAGTGAGTTTGTTTGATACACGTACGGTTAATACAACAGATACGATAGTTACAAATTCGCGCCACGTAAACTCTTTAACAAAAGCACAAGATGCTTTACAAAAAGTAAACGAAGGATTAAACACGCAGATACAAAGCGATTTTTTAGCACTCGACATTCGTTATGCGTTAGAAGCCCTTGGTGAGATCACGGGACAAGTAACCAATGATGATTTATTAGGAAATATTTTTAGTAAATTTTGTATCGGAAAGTAATTATTTTTCTCTTGTTTCATAACTGCTTGTTATTGTTAGCTTTCAGCGTTATTTTCTTTCTCTTATTTGTTGCCAATCTACTCTTATTTACTTATATTGTTGTCTAATTGTTGCCCTGATTTGTTGCCCTATATGTTTGGCAACAGAAATTCAGCAAAGAGGGAAAGGATGATACACATAGCTACACCCGGCAACAGTTGGCAACAAATAGCAACAACATGAGTAGTAACATCCGCTTAGAAAAAACTTGCCAGCATTGCAGTAAAAATTTCGTTGCAAAAACGATCCTAACTGGAAAGCCCACGCAAATTGACCCCCTCCCGCCAAACCAAACTGCCCCCCAATACCATTTCAAACTGACCCCCTAATACCGGCGCAAACTGCCCCCCTGAAAAGAGGAGAAAGAACAGTTGTTTTTGTAGGATAAAGCTGGTTTGTTTCACCACAAACAAACC
>JANYGR010000255.1 GCA_025359355.1 Bacteroidota bacterium
GTCAACTGTTACTACACAGGAATGGGCGTTGACAAAAGCATTGACAAAATGCTTGAGTGGGCTTCACGACTTGGTAAATTAAACAATCCAGAAAACTTATCTAAAAGCGGTTATATTACTTCGACACGGCTACAACTTGCTAATATGTATCGTGATGGAAAGGGTATTAAACAGGATTATTTTAAAAGCTATTTGTGGTTTTTAATTTACAATGAATTTAAAGTTGACTTTCCCATTTTACAACAACAACAAGTTATAAAAGACATTCAAGATTTAGAAACCAAATTAACAGTTGAACAAAAAGCCAGCGGACAAAAAGAAGCGGAAAAGTTATTAGGACGTCCATTAAAGAATATAGGAAACTTATACAAGACAGACATATAAAACAGCCTATAACATACGATTCGCCCCAGCCTAGCAGACATCATAGCAATTGCAAAAGCGATAGTCACGCCAAAGCGTGATTTAATTTTTTCTTTACAATTGCATAACAACATTGTATCTTTATTTAAACATTTCGGTAGTCACGCAATTGCGTAATTCAAAACGGCCGAAGCAAAGCTCCAAATAATTAACTGGTTTTTGGCTTGGGTCTAAATGGTTTTTTTCCTCCCGATTTATTTCCACCACTTTTATTATTAAAAGATTTAGGCTTATCAAATTTTTTCTTGTTAGCATCTGGATTATATTCTGGGCCTTTGCCATAAGCTGTTGGAATTTCCATTTTGGTAACATCCATTCCCATCAATGCTTCTATTTGTGCAAATCGTGGTTGATCTTTTTCATTGATAAATGTAATAGCAACTCCGGCTTTTTCGGCACGCGCCGTACGACCTATACGATGTATGTAATCTTCCGGATCGGGTGGAGCATCAAAATTTACAACCAAACTAATGCCGTCAACATCAATACCACGCGATAAAATATCCGTACCAATTAAAATACGTAAGCGTCTGTTTTTAAAATCACGCATAATCTCTTCACGCTCTGATTGGTCTAAATCAGACGAAAAACCTTTGGATGAATAGTTTAATGATTTAAAACTTTGTGCTAATTCTTTTACTTTTTCTTTCGTTGACGAAAAAATAATGATTGATTTATAATCTTCGTTCTTTAAAATTTCGTGTAATATTTTTTCTTTTTGATTATCATACACTACGTATGCTTGTTGCACAATACCCGCTGCTGGCTTGGAAATGGCAATATTGATGGATTCGTGTTCTTTTAATAACTGAGCGGCTAACACTCTAATTTTTGGAGCCATGGTTGCCGAAAACATAATGGTTTGGCGTTTTTCGGGAACATATTTTAAAATAGTTTTAATGTCATCCGAAAAACCCATATCTAACATACGATCCGCTTCATCCAAAATTAAATGTTCTATAGTGTCAAATTTCACATCACCCGATTGAAGTAATGCGATTAATCGACCAGGAGTTGCAATAACAATATCAACACCTTCACGTAAGGCTTTAGCTTGTCGTTCCCATGTTATGCCGTCATTTCCGCCGTATATGCCAATTGAACTCGCACCACAAAAGTATGCCATTCCTTCAATTTGTTGATCTATCTGTAAAACCAACTCGCGTGTTGGCGCAATAATTAAGGTGTTGATGCCTCCTTTTTTAGTTTTGATGATTCTATCTAAAATAGGTAATACGAAAGCTGCTGTTTTACCTGTTCCTGTTTGTGCACAGGCAATTAAATCTTTTCCTTGTTGTATAACAGGGATGGCTTGTTGTTGAATGGGTGTAGGCGCCTTGTATCCCATGGAGAGCAAACCGTCTAGTAATGTAGTGTCGAAATTAAAATCGTTGAAAGTCAAAATGTAATTGTTTTATAAGTATGTTTTAAAGGGCTAATTTACTCATTTTATATGATTTATTTAAGTTCAAAATAATGAATCTAAATACCTAAAAAGATAATTTGCTTACTATCTCCACAACATTTACTTTCACTCTTGATGAATATTTCTCAGTTTTTTGTAGAGTATAGTTTACTAACCTTAAGTTTGGTTTCTGTTGCGGGGTTTATTGCTGGCTTTATCGATTCTATCGTAGGAGGGGGCGGACTCATACAAACACCTTTTTTCTTAATTACATTTCCAGATATCGCATTACCAAAAGTGCTTGGTACTAATAAAATATCGGCCTTAATGGGCACTTCTGTAGCAGCTGTAAAGTATTCTAAAAAAGTGAAATTTGATTTTCGTTTATTATTAGTAATAGCAGCGAGTTGTTTTATAGCCTCTTTTTTAGGTGCAAAACTCGTTCATTTTTTAGATGCCAAAACACTGAAACCATTGGTATTAGTGATTCTTATTGTGATTGCGATTTATACATTTTTAAAGAAAGATTTAGGTATTCATCCAACCAAAGAATTATCCTTAACAAAACAAAAAGT
>JANYGR010000301.1 GCA_025359355.1 Bacteroidota bacterium
TTAATTTAATTATTTAGTGCATCTCTGATGAGTAAACAAGTGAGACGATGCTGAGCGACTTGTAGTAATTTTTTTTGTTTTATAAATTACTAATGTTGTTTCTGGTTATTGTAACGAGCAATATTTGAAAATGTTACACCTTTTAACACCCTTTAACAACAGTACTTTGTAACTGGTTAGTTTTGGCGCATAAGTGGTAATTTTTCGCAATTCCAGTTTTATAATTAAAACAAAAGTTTATGCACGGAACTATAACCTGCTGTTCAATAAATATATTTTATGCATAAGATTGAAAGTTTATGCACATAGTTATTATATGATGCATAAAATTTTTACTTGATGTATAAATTTAAGTGATTATGCTTAAAAACAAACCTTAATATAAATTGCTTTAGGTTTATGCATAGAGTTAAAACTATATGCATAACGGTATATTCTTATGCATAAAAATTGCCGTCTATGTATAGGAGTAATTTTTTATGTATTAAAATGTACTTTAATACACAAATACGTTATTATATGTTTTTTCACTGTGGTTTATGTATAAAGTGATACAACAAAACAAAACGGTTTAATTCTATACATAAAATACTGCTTATATGCACAAACACCTCATTTTATGCATAAAATGAGGTGTTTTAATGAAGTGGTTACTTGATTGTAAAAACGGTAGAGTATAAGTAAAACGTTACTTAAATTTTATATTAGGTTTTAAACTTCATAAGCCGTTAACAAGCTACTAAGCTTAGTAAAGCTATACATAAGATGGGAAAAAATTTCATTGATTTTTATTAAAATGTAATAGGATAGGCCTTTAGTTTTATGGTAAAGTATGATGAACTATTATAACCAAATTCAGATCTATACAATAAATTATTCTTAATGTTTAATTGGGTATCTGTAGCTCCAGGTAATGGTGTTGCAGAATTCACAACATGTATGGTATTCAAATCAAAGTTATAAAGTTGAGTCGCATTATAATCACCAATACTTAAATAAAATAAATCTGGTGTTTTTTCAACACACGAATATATTTGAGAACTACTTGACACTTTAATTATCCTTTCCCATACTTTAACTCCGCTCGTATTTACTTTAACTAAAAAACCATAACGAATCGCTGAGTTTGTTGATTTATATGCTTCTCCAGATACCACGTACGCTCCATCTGAAGTTTCACAGACATCATTCACTCTCATTGTATTAAGACTGTCTAATAAAATAGCACTCGAAAAATCCTTTACACCATTTGTGTATGAGCTAATATAGTAATCACCAACGAGTATTGTTTTTTTGGTAGAACTAATCATCGCGTCTCTATAAATAGGAAAAGATGTTTCTGTATTTACAATTGTAGTTAACGAATCGCCATTAGCTCCTATATGTAATAAAGCGGCTTTATTATTTTGATTCCAAAAATTAACTATCCAATAGGTATTATCTGCAGCTTCATAACCTATTATACCTTTATCAATATATTGGTGTCCGTAACATTTTGTCCAAATTGTATCGCCAGTTGTAGAATTTAATTTGGCGATGAATACATTTGAGCTTGTGATATTACTGTTAACTTCGGAACCACCAACAACAATTATTTCACCTGCATTAGTTTCAAATGCTTGTCCCGAAAAAAGATTAAACCCTTTCGTGATTGTTTTTTGCCAAAGCAGTCCGCCGTTAGCATTAGTTTTTGTGATTAATAATTTATCTTTTGATCCATCGAATTGAACAGATGAAATAATCAGATTTCCTGACGACAAAACAGTAACTGGGTTACTACCCATGTGCGCAAAATCAGATCCACTTCCATAATCTGTTTCATATTGAGGAGTTAATTGTTCCGTTGCATAAGCTGGCAATGTACTGCCTCCAGTCGTTGGTGGTGGCGTGGTAGTTTGATTTTTTTTACACGCTACTACACCCAAAAATAAACTCCAATATATGATTTGCTTTTTCATGATTTAATGTTAAGTTATAGGTAAGTTAGGCTTTAATGGATTAATGATTATTATCATGCTCTTCTTCATCGTCATTATTAATAACTGGAAGTTCAGTAATAACAAAGCCCGTTAAGTTAGGAACAAAAAGTGCATCTGAAACACTTGCAAAACTAAGTGTATTAGCAGTAATAATACATTTTCCCTTTGGTTGTTGAATTTCATACTCTAATACTAATCCTTTGATGCTTTTACCATTAACCCCTACGCCCGGTATTAGCGAATTACAGTCTATTGAAGCATCATACCATAAAGTAACTTTGGGAGTTTGAGGATCATTAAATTGTAAACTCATTTTTTTACAAACTCGTCCTGCAATTGTTTTTGTTAACGTTGTATTTGTAATAATCAAGGAGGTATCCTTATAGTTTAATAGTTTATTAAACCCACTATTGTTTGGCAAAAGCATGTGATAGGCTTCTTTGATGTCATGTTCGTTTACTATTGAGTAAACATTTTTTTCATTGATAATCGTTTTAAGATACTGTTGATGATTAGCAAAACCTTGTTCTTGCAAACATTTATTAGGTTTGTAAATAAACCTAAAATAGAGGCTATCGTTTTGCGTAATGGTGTTACTAACCGTATCGATAAGTAATACTTTATAGGTAACCGTTCCTCTATTGGTTTGTCCAATTACAAGTAATGGAAGCAAACTTATCGCAATTATGAAGTTGAGTATTTTAAACATAATGTTTGTGGGTTTAATTAAATTATGATGTTTTTATTACTAATGGGTTACTCTCCAATTAGAGCACAAGTCGTATTTGAATTAACTTTATGAGAATCACAATCTTTTTGAAATGTTGATTCTTTAGTTGCAAACTGCGTCCCCCAATCTTTAGTGTAAACAGTTCCATTATTATCAAAGCAATCACAATAATAATGGTTTCTCTTACAATTAGTAAACAACAAACTACAGGTAAAAATAATAAGAAGATTTTTCATGGACATGTATTTTAAATTTTAATTATTGAACAACTACTTTTTTAATAGTAACTTCACCTTGGTTACCTCTGATAATAATAGTATATACTCCCTTTGCAAAGCTACTTAAATCAATATCATTGGAGTAAGAAATGGTATCAATAGTAAATAATGATTTTGCAAACGCATCAACCACTTCAATAGAAGTAACCAAACTGGGATTGGTTAAAAACACTTTACATAAACCATTCGTTGGATTTGGTGCAATTTCGGCAACTAAGTTTGAATTGGTAATCATTGCCGACGCTTTTTTAGTAGATCCATCCACTAATGCTAACGCCACTGTAGGTTTTTCATCTACTTGTTTTGTAAGTGGTGTAATTATCGGTATTTTTTTAGTTTCATAGCTGGTTGCCATTAAATCGAGCCTATTAAAAGTGTATAATAAATGATATAATTCTTTAATGGTTTCGTCCGTACTTTGATTGTTGCGGCTTAATATTTTATATTCCAAAGCCAAGGCCATCATATATTGATTGGTAATATCAATTTGGTCTGGACCCACAACAGATTTTGGAGCAGAGCTAACGCCATTAAATGTATTATTCCGTTCTGGAAACACAATACAATCTCCTTGACTTATCCCAATTTTTATAAAATCATTTATCATACGTGTACGATAATACCAATAGCGACGATGCGCCTTATAATTATCAATCGTTTGACTTTGAGTAACTATTGTAACTAAAAGTAATAAGAAAACAAGATTATTTTTTTTCATTATTATTAATTTTTTATTTTAACAAGCTTAAGATTATAGGTGTGAGTTTGTTGGTTTTGAATATGTAGTTCTTTTGAATCTAATTTTAATATTTTCCAAGAAGTTGTATTTGATTCGGGACCAAATAATTGTTTACCACATTGTAATGGGCTACCCCAACAACTTTTAGCTCCATTATAATAATAAGGATCTATTATGCCGTCTAATATTTCATTAGTATTATTAAATGTCATCCTACAAATGCTTGCATATGCAGGCTGAGCATCGATTATTGTTTTATTTTTAGGATCTCCCGTATAGTTAGTAAATAATACATTTTTATAATCATCATTTCCCGCATAATTAATTAACTCTGTACTATCAATACCATCTACTTCATAAAGTGTTAGTGTCCAGTAACCATGCAGATTTTTAGGGCCATCTTTTTCAATACCACCTTCAGGGTATTTTTTGCAGGCTGTAACTAAAATTATGCAAGTTAATGCACAGGTTATGTAAAGGGTTGTTGTTTTCATTTTTTTAATATTGTTTTTAATTTAGTTCTTTCTGCAAACACCAAACAATCGCCTTGATTTTTGCCAATTTTCATAAAATCGTTTATCATCCTGGTACGATAATACCAATAGCGACGATGAGCTTTATCATTATCTATTGTTTGACTTTTTACCCAAAGAGATAGAATGATAAATAGAAAACTGAAATAATTTCTCATAAAATAATTTAATTAGATGTTTTGTGAAATACAAGCTTATAGCTATTCGTTAAACTTGATGTTAGTATCATATCCGCATTAGTAAGTTTAGTTATGTGCCAAGCAACAGAATTCCCTTCAGGAACAAAATACATTTTATAACAATACCCCATTTGACAAACAAGTGCAGTTCCCTCTTGTGAATAAAAATTTAAATCTTTATTGCTATTAACGTAATATGCTAAATATCCAATTCCTCCTATTGTAACTGATATATCTTTATCATCAGAATGTGGCTTTACAAATAATACTTTCTTATAAATAGCATCATTGTTATAATTTATCAAATCAGTACTATCAATACCGTTTACTTCATATAAGGTTAGCTCCCAAATGCCTTTTATATCTGTATCACGTTTATAAATGTATCCACCTTCAGGGTATTTTTTGCAGGCAACAACTAGTAGCCCACATATTAAAATTAAACTATAGGTTCTTATTTTTTGTTTCATAAATTAAAAATTAGTATGGTCTAAGGTTATTTCAATTTCAATTAACTCATCAAAAGTGCTATAAAAAGTTGATTCTACTTGTAAAGTGTGTATTATACCTTGGTTTCCTATTTTATAATCAAAAGACCAAGAGGTACCACTAACAGGGCCATTAAATCTTCTGTTTACATTAATTACATTATAATATTTTGTTCCTACATTATATAATTCATAATTAAGTGCTTTACAAGTGTCGTTTGGCATATTAACTGTATTTGCCCAGGTAGTATTTTGCTGTAATGGCATTTGTATCATTAAAGGATAAACATAGTAAACTGTTCCCATTGGTTTAAAAACGTTACACGCTAATGTGCTGTCAAAATAAACCAATTGTTTATAACCGCCCATAATGGAACAACTACTTAAATACCATATTTTACCAATAGTACCATTTGGCAAGGTACTATCTGCAAGCAGCGTTAAATAGTTTGATGCAGTCATGTGATAAATATTAGGGGGAGTTCCGTCATAATACGTTTCTGTTTGTGTCTTTTTTATTGTATAGTAGCAGGTATCACCTATTTGATGAGGATGGTCTGTTACTGTATAAGGTGGCCCTGCTATACCAGTGCTCGAACTTGGTTGATGCGCTTCTTTTTTACAAGAAAGCACAGCTACACTGATGACGATGAGATACAATAAACGCATCATATTTTATTTTTTAAGTTGTTGTTTTAGTAAGGCGTTTTCTTTCTCTAGTTTTTCAATACGCTTACTTTCGTTAATTAAATATAACGTTAATTCTTCTATTTTTTGCAACAACAGCGTTTGTGTTTTTCCAATTTCAATTCCATCATTTGCCTCCACATCTGCTACTGTTGGCACATTTGGTAAATGTTTATGTTTCAAAATATATGCTTCAACATTAGCCAAAGGCATTAAGTTATAATTTTTATCAAATACAAAATCAGCCCAAGTAGTACTCACTATTTCTACTTTAATTTCTTTTGCTCCTATCATGCCGTTTACTGCTAACTTATAGTTGTTTGGATTATTAGTTAATGGTGTACCAATGCCAGTTGTACCATCAGGTTTAATAATAAATACATTTTTATTTAAATCGTTATTTTTAATAACAAATGCACCTGTAGTTGTTGCATTCAATGTAAATAAATTAACTGTACCATTATTTTTAACGCTCATTCTTAGTCCGAGATCGGGAAGA
Organism: Bacteroidota bacterium; assembly: GCA_025359355.1. GTDB lineage: Bacteria > Bacteroidota > Bacteroidia > B-17B0 > Aurantibacillaceae > UBA4416. Next base: position 6,113 of record JANYGR010000301.1, read on the forward strand.
TGCAGATCAACCCCGACGTCA
>JANYGR010000550.1 GCA_025359355.1 Bacteroidota bacterium
AATAATTTAACGGCGGGTATATTCAAACTCCTTGATAACGCTTGTTTTGCAGGCACAGCACCATCATAAGTAAAATCAAAATTTTGAGGCACATAACCTGCTATTTGAGTGGGAATATCTGGCACCAACATACTCGGCAACAACTGTCCATCATTCAGCATGAAACCATATAAGTACGGTTTTAATAAACTACCTGTACTGCGATTTGCAACAATCACATCAACATCTTCGCCATGCGGTTCTTTGTCTTTTAAAGGCGTATTACCAATGTATGAAATCACTTCATTTTTTTTAACATCAATAATCAAGGCGCATAAATTATGTATATCATTATGTTTAAACTGACTAGCGTGCTTTGCTAAAATATCTAACACTTTATTTTGCAACTCAGATTTAATGGTAGTGCTAAATTTATTTTCATTCGAATGCTCTGCTACCGCTCTATTTAATAAATGCCTTGATTGATTAGGTAACGGAAAAGGCTTTAACGGCAAGGGTTCCTGAATAGCTAACCGATAGGTTTCTTCCGAAATATGATGTAGCGTATATAATTTGTACAATAATTTATTACGTTTCGTTTTTAATTTGTCTTGATTTTTTCCTGGATAAATAATAGACGGTGCATTAGGCAATACCGCTAAAGTTGCACACTCAGCCCACGACAAGTTAGAAAGCCCTCTACCAAAGTAACGCCAAGAAGCAGCCTCTATACCTACGACGTTAGTGCCAAACGGCGCGTGAGAACAGTACAAATTTAAAATCTCTTGTTTAGAATATGTCAACTCCAAACGCAACGCCATTATTAACTCAATTACTTTTTCGTAATAGGTTCGTTGTTTGTGTTTACACATTAAACGCACCAATTGCATAGTAATGGTACTTCCACCACTCACTACCCTACCCGCTTTTCTATTTTGATTAAATGCTCGTCCTATCGAAACAGGATTAATGCCAGGGTGATAATAAAAATAATCGTCTTCAAATGCTAATATAGATATAGCAAATTTTTGATTAACAGCTTCACATTCAGGAAAACGCCATTGCCCATCATGAGCGATTTTAGCAGACAATAATTTCCCATCACTATCGTTTAATACCACTGAATAAGCATCCTTAAATAAGGGCTTTGGAAGACATAATAAAAACCATAGCGCTAAGCCTAAAGCAAATACTAATACTGTAAGTTTTTTTTTATGTTGAAATAATTGCAAAAAAATAATATTAATTCCGACTTAAATTTAAGAAGAAATAAATGATTTGGTTTTTAAAGGTTTTAGAGATACTTTAGAGTGAATATAAATCAAATTGATAGTATTAAATAGAATAACAACTAATCATGATAAAAAAAATATCCTTAATTATTATTTTGATTCCCATATTTTTACCCTCATGCACAACTTATTATATTTCGGTTGTTAGTTTCCGACAGCAATTTATTGGTATTGACTCTACAAGATTAAAAAATGTAACTGTTCAAGGCCCTTATTTTAGCATATATCATTATAAAGCTAATCCAATTGCCACTATTAAGTGTGTTGATGTAAATAACAACCCTATCCAATTAACTAATAGCCCTTCTATTGAAACAAGAATTACTTACGGGTATAAAAATAAACGCGTCGTTTTTTATTTTGATAGAGTTTACGTTAACAATGATGAAGTAGTTGGAGTACAATCAAGATTTATGGATTTTATTCGAAAATCAATTCCATTAGATAGCATAACTAAAATTGAGGTGCAAGATGGGCATAAGAAATTCAGTTATGTTTCAAAGTAAAATAATCCATAATATTATTTTATGAGTAAGCTTTATAATTGGCTTTTTATTGGGCTTTTATATGAATAAATAACATTAGTCATAATAAAATGAACGCCTAAACCGTTACTTGCGCCATCAATTCTTTTAATTCAAGCTCTGTTAAATCGCGCCACTCGCCTACTTTCAGCTTAGCTAATTTAATATTCATCACACGCACACGTTGTAATTTGATTACTTGATAATCAAATTCATTACACATGCGGCGTATTTGTCGGTTTAAACCTTGAGTCAGCGTAATTCTAAATACACGCTTAGTACCAGGTTCCATGGCTACTTTGCAAGGCTTGGTTTGCTCTCCATGTATTTCTATACCTTCAGAAATTTCATCCAAAAATTGTTTTCGAACAGGTAAGTTTAACGTAACAATATATTCTTTTTCGTGCTCGTATTTAGAGTTACCAATTTTATCAATCATTTCCGAATGATTGGTTAATAAAATGAGTCCTTCAGAATCCTTATCTAATCTGCCAATTGGATATATACGCTGAGGATGATTGATCGCATCAATGATATTATTGGCGATTTTTTCAGATGTACATTCTATACCTTTAGGTTTATTATAAGCAATGTACGTTGGCACAAAAGCTGCCACTTCTAATTTCTTACCATCAATCATCACAATATCACCTTCCTTGTATTTAGTAGTAAAATTGGCAATCTTTCCATTTACTTCCACACGTTTGGCTTCTATTAAATCGCACGCTTTTCTGCGGGATGTATAACCAGAATGTCCAATGTATTTATCTATCTTCATCTTACAAAACTACTGATTTTATTAGGGAATACATAGTATTTAATTTTCTTTTTGCTTTACCTAAAAGATTATAAAATATAAAATCCTAAACAAATACGATATCCTTCTCTCTCTTCGCCACTATCTTTCCAACCTTTGCAAAAAATTGATTCTGCTCTTTTAAAAATAAATCCATCGTAGTTTCTTGCTCGGCACTTACACTAAACAATAGTCCTCCAGAGGTTTGAGGATCGCAATAAAAAATAAAATCCAAGTCAGTCATGCCCTCAATATGTTTTGCTTGATCGTTATAATTACGCATGGTATTATCTGGAAATACAAATTGCTGAGCAAAGGTTTTCGCAGATTCTATGAGGGGCACAGCTTGTTTTTGAATAACTGCTGATAATCCGCTATTAGAGAGCATTTCGAGTAAATGTCCTGCAAATCCAAAACCTGTTACATCGGTTATCGCATTAACATAAAAAAGTGTTCCTAATTTTTCACCCACCGAATTTAAATTAGTTGTATGTTCCAATAAAGTTTTGTAATCCGTTTCATTAAGTAATCCTCTTTTAAGCGCAGTGCTCAAAATACCTATCCCTAAAGGCTTTGTGAGGTATAAACAATCATTTTCTTTAACTGTATTGTTTCTCTTTAAATTTTCTTTTTTTACTATTCCTGTTACAGCCAAGCCAAACAAAGGTTCTTGTGTATCTACGCTATGCCCGCCAGCTAAAGGTATTCCTGCCATTGAACAAATAGCTTGCGCTCCTTTAATAACTTGTTGCGCAACCGCAGTAGGAATTTTATCTACCGGCCAACCTAAAATAGCGACTGCCATTAAGGGTTTACCGCCCATCGCATAAATATCACTAATGGCATTTGTTGCCGAAATTTTCCCGAAATCAAAAGCATGATCTACAATAGGTGTAAAAAAATCAGTAGTACTAATGATGCAATTACCATCTTCTAGTTCATACACGGCCGCATCATCTTTCGTTTCATTACCTACTAATAAATTAGTAAATGTTAAGTCTTGTTTACATCCACTCAATATCTCCTCTAGCACAGCTGGCGCTATTTTACAGCCACAACCAGAAGCTTTGCTAAATTGCGTTAATTTTATTTCCATGTTTTAATAAATCGTTTTTAAAACCTGCGTCACTTTTTGCGCATTAATTTCCGCATCAGTTGTATCAGATTCTATAGGAATAATCTGTTGTTCTTTATTTTTATCATAATTATAGTTATAGGCTTTATCATAATATAATAAAGACAATCGAGCCACATCCGCTAAATGACCTTCATCTAAATGCTGCAAACATAATTTCGTATTCAACGTTCCTAATTGCTGAGAAATCTTGACGACACAAGCTTTCAAGGCATTGATATCAAAGGTTGTATAATCCAATACTAATTTTTGCACCCGAACTTCAAAAGGAATATTTAATTTAATGATGGTCGCTTTTTTCATTTGCAACCACAAGCCATGCGGAATTTTATTATAGCCTATGCTTTGTGATTCATCTTCCAACAATATTGGTAGCTCTTCGTTCATCATCTTAAACGCTTGAAACAATGTATTTTCAAACACTTGTTGAGGATTTTGTTTTTGCTCATTAATAGAACCAAAAGCAGACCCTTTATGATTAGCTATGCCTTCCAAATCTACCACCTGAAATTCAGATATAGCAAGTTGCTTTAACACATCGGTCTTTCCGCTGCCTGTATTACCACCTAATAAAATCAGTTTTTTATCTTGTTCAAAATACTCTAACACATGATTTCTAAAGGCTTTGTATCCTCCATGTAAAATATGGGCATTCAATCCGGAAGTATTCATCAACCATGCAAAACTATTGCTACGCATACCTCCTCTGAAACAATACACAAATACTTTTTTATTTTTAGTCAACGCTTTCACTTCATTCACAAAACCAACCATTTTAGGAGATACTATCTCTAAACCTCTATTCACAGCAGTATCTTTGCCTTGTTGCTTATATAGCGTTCCTATTTCAGCACGTTCGCTATCTTCAAATAAAGGCACGTTTATCGCATTTGTAATATGTCCTTTAAAAAACTCAACAGGGGCACGAACATCAATCAATAACTCACCTTTACTTTGATTTAAAAAAGCCTGTATGTCTAAAGCCTCTGCCGTCATAATAGCTCGAATCTACAGTATTTATTTAATATATAAGACCTCGGAATGTGATTTTAATATTGCATAAACTCTAAATACGATAGTTTTTAATATAATAATGTTTAAATCTTGTTGGTTATTTTAACTAAAAAAGGCAATAAACTTAGTTTTTATAGTTTTTTTTTTATATTATTGTATGAATGAAATTCGCCAACATATTTACCATCATCACCATTTTACTTTGTATTGGAATTACTACTCCAATGATGGCTCAAACAGGTGGTCGTAAAAAAGAGCACCGTAATCAACGTGGTGGCGGAAGTATCTTTAAACGCAAAAAGAGTGGCGGACACGCTGATGCTTTTGCAAAAGGCGGACAAAAAAAAGGATTCTTCGCTCGCTTATTTAAAGGTAAAAAAAGTAAAGGTGGCTGGGTATATCACAAGACAAATCCAGGAATCAAACAAAATAGAGAACAAAGCAAATTGTTTTCTCGTTTCAGAACAAAAAACAAACGTTTTAGAGATGGCGTTTTAGCCAATCAAAATAGAAAACGAGCAGGTAGTCGTGGCGGAAATTTCAGCAAGAAAAAACGCTAAAATAGTTTTTAAAAGTTTTTATAAAATCCCGTCTAATCAGATGGGATTTTTTATTTTTACACTCTAATAAAAATATATGAATGTATTAATCATTGGATCTGGTGGACGCGAACATGCCTTTGCATGGAAATTAGCTCAAAGTAAGCAATTACAAAATTTATACATCGCCCCTGGAAACGCAGGTACTGCCCAATGCGGCACAAATGTAAATATCGCTGTCACCGATTTTGAAGCAATCAAAAATTTAGTGTGGGAAAAAGATATTAATTTGGTGTTGGTTGGCCCTGAAGATCCTTTGGTATTAGGCATTCATGATTTTTTCTTACAAGATGATGTATTGAAAGACATTCCAGTAATTGGCCCTAAAAAAGACGGCGCACAATTAGAAGGCAGTAAAGATTTTAGTAAACAATTTATGTTGAAGCACGGTGTACCAACTGCCAAATATAAAAGTTTCACTAGAGATAATATTTCGGAAGCATCTGATTTCATTGATAGTTTAGAAGCACCTTATGTTTTAAAAGCAGATGGTTTAGCTGCAGGAAAAGG
>JANYGR010000322.1 GCA_025359355.1 Bacteroidota bacterium
GGGAACTTCATTTTTTTATAAATAATATCCTGAACAAAGGCAACGCCTGTTTCATCAGCATTAGTGGCTTTATCCACATAAGTATATTCTATTCGTGATTTGATTTTGATGTCGTTGGTGATTTGAGCGGATAAATTATAACGGTAATTCGTTTGTATATAGGGCACAATATAATCATACACATTATCGATATTACTATTTTCAAACTTAGTGCGATGTCTGAAGCGCACATACATATCTATTTTTTTGGTTGGTGTATAATTCAGTTGTGCAAAAATATCTCGTCCTGTAGAAGGTGCGTCTTTACTGGATTGTAGCCACGGAAATTTAAACTGATCGATATATGCTGATAACGTAAGCGTCTTAAATAATTTTGCTTCCATGCCAATGTATAAACTTTGTTCGTTTTGTGGTAAGGTATTTTCACTAATAGCGTTACCATATAAGTTTTGAAAATTGCGATCAAAATGACGATAATGTGCTGAAAATGTAAGTTTGGGATCTACAGCTACAATAATACCCTGACAAAAAGCCTTGCCCCCATTGGCACTCATCGAGTACTCTCCAAATAAATTAGCATTTTTAAATACAACGCTGTAATCTAATCCACCTACAAAGTTATGCTTACCTTGATAATCAAACTGATTGTATAACGACGGTGTTTTAAGCAATTCCGCACTTAAATTCATGTTTTGAGCCGTTGCACCAATATGCAAACTGCGGTTATTATAAGAGGCATTTCCTCCAAAAATAGTTTGCGTAATAGCGCCTTTATCTTGCACCAAAGCATTGGTATTATGCAGGCCTCCTAATTCTAAACTGCTCACACCAACTACATCTATCTCTCCATTGCTTAATGTATCTGTGTTTGCAGCGTTCGCATCTATTTTTTTATACGAAGCCAAACCTGTTAACTCTAAATTTTTAAGTTTAAATGTTCCTGCAACACCTCTAAAAAAGCGATTTTCATCAAATGAATAATAAGGTTTAATGCCCGCTCCATAACGTTTGATATTCATGGGCGAAGCCGATTTTCCAAAAGCAAATCCTTGCCATAAAGTTAGTCCTTGTCCGAAAGTTGCTTGATAATCACCAATAACAAGGGTTTTAATAGATTTAATATTTCGGATAGCAATATGTCCGCTATAAAAATCAAAGCCATTTTTTTGAGATCCTTTAAACCATTCTTCGCCCGAATCTTTTTCGCCACTAATAGCTACTGATACATTGTTATTATATTGAAAACGATAACGTGCAAATATTCGATTAGGGTCTCCTAAATAATAAGAGTTTGGTTTCTTTATTTTAGTAGTACTATCAGGTGAAAAATAACCTGCCTGATGCTCTAAGACTCTCTGTAAGCGGAAAACAAGCTCACTTCGACCATCTTTAAACATTTCTTTGGCAGAAAAATGTGCCGATGAAAAATAGTCGCTCACAAATACAAAAGGTAAAATCTTTTTGATAGTTGCTAAATCAAAGCCATCAATACTTTGCAATTCGTAAATGGTGATCAAGTTTCCATTTTTTTCGCGATGCTTTAATAAATTAGCAATCTGAATGTCACTTAATAATTGCAAATCCAACAATTCATCTTTCGATGCTTTGTTTAAATTAATAGGATGTTTTTTATAATATTGCCATGAGTCGGTAAGGCTTGACAAATCGCCTTCTTCGGCTTGTAATTGCTCTGAGATTAATTCAATGTTTTGATTAATTTGTTCATCGACTTGTTCGTTATTTTTGTTGATGGAATCAGTTTGAGAGGCAAGTGTAAAACTGCACAAACACAATACACAAAATACAACTATGCAATTAATAGAATTAATAATTTATAGTTTTTCTGGGTTTTCTAAATTAGGAGTATTCTTAGTTTTTTCTTTTCCAAATGCATAACTCAATCCTATTTGTGGCGAAAATCCCAAAATACTATGATACATCGAACTCACATCAATTTTTAAACCCTGATAATTAACACCAATGCCAAAAGCCGCTTGAGTAGGGTAAGACGCCGCACCTACTCTAATATAAATTAATGATGATGGCAAATATTCGATAGCGCCTTTAATGTTTATTTTTTGTAAAGATGTTTTTTCAGCTTCAACTAATAAACTTACTTTTTTAGAAAAAATATATTGAGCGCCTAACTTAAATATAGTAGGTACTGTTTCGTTATTGTAATTTATTATTTTGGCTTTAAAGGGATTGTAAATGTGAGTTGAGAAAATAATTTGCTTTGTTAATTTAGCCGTTAAACCCACAGAACCTGTAACAGCATGTGCTTGGCCATATATATCTGCAATTTTGGTATTCAAATAATCAATGGCAACTCCCACTCCTATACTCTCGTTTAGTTTGATACTATAGGCTAAACTTGCTTGAGATTCGCGGTACAATTTATATCCCATCGTTGAATACGTGATACCGAATGTTCCTTTTTTAATAGGCAAAACAACAGCAAATCCAGTTTGAGATAATTCTTTTACAAAAAAACGATTTTCATAAAATGCACCGATTTCTGTTTTACGAACAAAAGCTAAACTACCTTGATTATTACGCGCGCTC
>JANYGR010000361.1 GCA_025359355.1 Bacteroidota bacterium
TGGATTTTAAACAAAATTAACTAAAAATTGAGTTCAAAAACAAGCATCCTAAAAATAAACATAAGATACAATCTGTCGAAAAAATAACTTACTTTTACACCCATGATTTTCAATAATTATACCGACACGGAAGAGCTTTTAGAACTTGATGTAATAACACAAGAAGAAGAGCTAAATAACATTGTATTATTTAACGATGATGTAAATACATTTGAATGGGTTATCGACTGTTTGATCAAATATTGTGGGCACGACATGCTTCAAGCCGAACAATGTGCTACTATTGTTCATTACAACGGAAAGTGTGCTGTAAAAAAAGGAGCATTTAATAAATTAAAACCCATTTGCGAAACACTTTTAGAAAAAGGCTTAAGCGCAGAAATTAATTAAGAATCACATTTAATATCAAATAAATTTATGAAAAAAATAATTCTTGCATCTTTTGTATTTGGCGCAATTGTATTTGCTTGTCAAAAAAATGCGATTACTGGCCGTCGTTCGCTTGATTTAATGCCCGAATCAGAAATGATTAGTATGAGTTTAACAGAGTATAAAAGCTTTTTAGATTCGAACAAAACTTTACCAGCTACTGATGCTCGTACTATTTTAGTGAAAAGTGTTGGGATAAGAATTCAACATGCTGTAGAAAAATTTTATGCTGACAAAGGTTTAAGTTCAGAATTGAAAGGTTTCCAATGGGAATTTAATGTAGTAGATCAGGCTGTAGTAAATGCTTGGTGTATGCCTGGCGGAAAGGTGGTTGTGTACACTGGCTTATTACCTGTAACTAAAGACGAGCCTAGCTTAGCAATTGTAATGGGGCACGAAATTGCGCATGCTATTGCACGTCACGGTAACGAACGCATGAGCCAAGGAATGGTAACTCAATTTGGAGGCTTAGCTTTATCAGCCGCACTATCACAAAAACCAGCTTTAACAAAATCGTTATTTGAGCAAGCTTATGGATTAACCACTCAGCTAGGCATGTTAAAATACAGTCGTAGCCACGAATCTGAAGCAGATAAAATGGGACTTGTATTCGCAGCGATGGGAGGCTATAATCCGGAAGTAGCCATTACTTTTTGGGAACGTATGGCGGCTGCTAGTACAGGGCAAAAACCTATGGAGTTATTAAGCACACATCCTAGCGATGCCACGCGAATAGCCGATATTAAAGCTTATATGCCTGAGGCTAAAAAATACTATCATCCAAAATAAATTTCACAAAAATTAGAGCCTGTTTAAATTTATATTGTAATAATTGTTATAATGTACTTTTGAGCGAAAATGAGGCAAATTTTGCAGAGATAGTTGGCTACTATCTCGAAAAATTTAACGAATTTGTAGCCAAAAATACTCATAACAAAATTATTAGATAAATTTTAAACAGGCTCTTAGTATTTAATTTAAATATTATTTATTATTTTTGTTATATAACAATTTTAAATAAAATACAATGAGCACAGGAACAGTAAAATTTTTTAACGAAACAAAAGGATTTGGTTTCATTAAAGAGGACGAATCAGGAAAAGAGTACTTTGTACACGTAACTGGTTTAAGCGACAAAATCAGAGAAAACGATACAGTTACTTTTGATATCCAAGAAGGAAAAAAAGGATTAAATGCAGTAAACGTAAAACTATCATAGTTATATAATACCATTTAAAAAGCTAACCCTTTCACAATAGTGAAAGGGTTTTTTTATGGACTAACTTATTATGATAAACTACTTAAACGCTTTTATAAAACTCAAACAAATCAATGGCCTGCTTGGCTTCTTTCACATCATGTACACGAAGTATTTTTGCGCCATTTTGTAACGCAATCGTATTTAATACCGTAGTGCCGTTTAATGCTGTAGCAGGCAATGTATGTATTACAGAATTTATCATCGACTTACGCGAAAGTCCTGCTAATATTGGGTATTCCAAAACTGTAAAGCGAGATAAATCTTTCAATAATTGATAATTGTGTTCAACGGTTTTGCCAAAACCAAATCCGACATCAATGATTAGTTTATCAAATCCTTTACTTTTACAGTAATCTATTTTAACTCGATAAAAATCTATTAAATCATTAACCACATTTTCGTATGATGGATTTACTTGCATATTTTGAGGGGTGCCCTGCATGTGCATCAATACGTATGCAATTTGATGCTTAGCAACAACATCAATCATGTGTTTATCCATTTCACCTCCCGAAATATCATTTATCATATCTGCCCCTAAATCAATGGCAAATTCAGCTACTTCCGACAAATACGTATCAACAGAAATAATTGTTTTCGGAAACTCTTTTCGTAATTTTAATAAAGGTTCCTTTAATCTAAAAACCTCATCCTTTACAGAAACAGCAATCGCTTTAGGCCTAGAGGATGCGGCGCCAACATCTAAGATAGATGCGCCATCTCTAATTTTCACCTCAGCATCTTTAATAATATCCGAAACAGACGAAAACTTACCCCCATCATAAAAACTATCAGGCGTAATATTAATAATCGCCATCACTTGAGCTTTTTCAAAACTCAATTGTTTGCCATTTGTTAAATACGGTTTATACATTTTTTTTACTTTAGTGCTCTATAAAAATAGGAATTAAACTCAACAAATGAACAATACTTCGCAACAATACGATTCTGCTATCAAACTCTGTAAAGATATCTTCTTAAAAAAGATGAAAGATTACGGCACTGCTTGGCGTAATTTAAGACCAACTTCTTTAACCGACCAAATTTTTATTAAAGCTCAACGTATTAAAAGCATTGAAGAAAAAGGGACTCAAAAAATTGTAGATGATATCAAGGGCGAATACATTGGAATTATTAATTACTGTATTATTTCCCTTATCCAACTTGATTTGACAGATGACACACGTGTTGAATTACCTTACGAAGAAGTTGAAATGTTATACAACAAATACGCTGCACAAACTAAGCAACTAATGGAAGATAAAAATCATGATTATGGAGAAGCATGGCGCGACATGAGAATGAGTTCTTTGACTGATTTAATTTTAATGAAAATATTTAGAGTTAAACAAATAGAAGATAACAAAGGGCAAACCATTATTAGCGAAGGTGTAGACGCCAACTATATGGACATGCTCAATTACTCAGTATTTGCATTGATTAAACTTCAAGGATAATCTTTTTAAGTATAAACTAAAAAAGGCTTCGTGTAATATTACACGAAGCCTTTTTAATTATATATTAATTTTAAATACTAAATTATCTAATTAATAAGAAACTACCTTGTCTTTTTACATCTTTACCATTTGTATCAGTAGCATTAATAATGAAGAAATAAGTACCATCTGTCGCATCTTTACCACCTGTTTTACCATCCCAGCCTCCTTTTAAATCGCTCCATGAATAAAACTGTAATCCCCAACGATCAAAGATTACACAGTTGAAATCAGCAATATTAGTAGCTTTCACGTAAAACAAATCATTAATACTATCATTGTTTGGCGTAAACACATTTGGTATAACTAAAGTGGCATCTTCATACTTCACTGTAATTAAAATAGATTGGCTATCAGTACAACCATTACTATTGGTTACCGATAACATAACTGTATAAACACCAGC
>JANYGR010000415.1 GCA_025359355.1 Bacteroidota bacterium
TACACAGGTAGTGGCAGTTGGCGTTTTGCGTGGTATCGAAGATTATAAATTTTCATCGTATGTTGCCTTTATTGGTTACTGGGTTATTGCGTTGCCATTAGCGTATGTATTTGCGTTTCCGATGGGCTATAAAGTATATGGTGTATGGTTTGCGTTGAGCTTAAGCTTAGCCTTTGTATCCATCGTGTTGTATTTTCGCATTCGTTTTTTAATGCGCAGGAAAAGTTCTTTTTTGGAAACGTAAGTGATGTCTGCATTAGTGAACTATTTGGCTTTAAATATAAGGTAGCACTACTTATTGTTTGTGTGAAATAACTATTGTACTTTGGAGGGAACTAAACAGTAATAAAAGATATAGGCGAAAAAACACTACAAGCTACCCAATATGGTATGCTTGGGGTGATAAAATCACTCTTATAACTAAGTTAGGTGTCATTGCTGACAAACAAAATGAAATTAGACAACAAACTCGTAGACATAGACTTTTTACCAAATCGTGACTTGCTTTATAGTGGTTATTGTATCAAGCAAAATAGACAAGTTCTTATATTAGTAAATTACGACACTAGAGCTAAACGCTTTGACGGCTTCACTGTATTTAGACCTAAAGAAATTACTAAGTATAGGTTTTGGACAAAAGCAGACATCCAAAAAATAAAAAAAGACAATCGTAAGGAATTAGATTCTTTGATAACCGTAGACAAAATGAATACATTTTATTCTTGTTTAAAATCGTTAGACAAAGACAGTTTAGTTTCGTTTTTCACAGACAACCTGACCAAGGAATATTATGTTGCGAAAATCACAAAACTTAGTAGAGTCTCTGTAACATTAAAGCTCGTAGACCTAAATGGTAAATTGACAAGTACAAAAACGTTAACACTTGCAGACATTAATTATTTTAGTTTTATGACAAAGTACGAGCAGAAACTTATAAGCAACGCCACCTAACAGCACGGTTCGCTCCAGCCTTGCGGACAACAAAGCAATTGCAAAAGCGGTAGAAATGTTTTTAATTTTTCTTTGCAATTGCATAGTAACATTGTATCTTTATTTAAACATTTCTGTAAGAAACGGTTCCAAAACAGACGAAGCAAACTGCGAAAACGTAATGCGTAATTGTAATATAACCAAATGAATAAAATCTTTAGACAACTGACCTTCGTTATCATTCTACTCTTTTATTCATTTTCGTATGGACAAAAACCAACCAACCTTGAAGAAAGTAATTCGTATTTTGACAAAGACCTAAATACAAAAGACAAAAAATATATCAAAAGCCTGACGCGCGACCACTTAAGCGAATTACATTTTACATTAGGACTGAATATTAGAAATATATGGATATACGGAGACAGAAATCCAGGATTAGTTAATTATTTTCATGACCTTGGGTTATATCATCCTGATGATATTTCAGGAATAATTATAAAAAGCTATTGGTCATACTTAAATAATAATGACTTCGATTTAAAAAACGAAATAAAAATATACAAAGACTACTGGGAAGAAGCTATTGAAATTAAAAAAAAGAATAAAGAAAATATAGATAATACTGAACGGAAACTATTTAATGCTTTTATTGACATTAACTATAAAAATGTTAACCCTCCTCTAATAACATTACCTCAAAACAAAACTGGAAATCAAGTATTTTCAGATGAATTTATAAAATACAGAAATGGGTATATTATTAATTCAATATCAACTTATCCCAACGATGGACAAACATTGGGAATAAATTATAAATACCATTATGTAGACTTAAAAACAAGCAAATTATTTAAGTTGAATTTTAATGGTCTTGATACAGTTGAGTCCGTAGCAGTAATTGATTCTACACTTTACATCTGCGGTACCAAATCCAACAATTTAAAAATTTTAAAACATGATGGCACGAAAATTCTACCAATTAGCCTGAACGTTTTAGATAATGACACAAAAGAACTAAGTAGTGACAGTTGGACAAAACTTGGAGTGTTTGGCGGTAAATTATTTGCACTTCAGACTAATGGTCTTTATATGCTTAATGGCAATGCTTGGCAATTAATAAACAAGTTCAATCTTATTGAATATTTCAGTAAATACTACCCTAGTTTAAAACCAATAATGCCGACAGAGAATATTGTGATATCTAATAACAAATTATACTTCTTGCAAGAAGTTTTACAAAGCAGGGACTGTGAATTATTCGAAATAGACTTAAGAACGAACACTATAAATGAGTTTTGGCAAAAAGAATTACTAATAGATAATTATAAAAAAGAAGTTAATAGTTATTCTCTTCTTGGTAATGACACCTTATTTGTGGCTGCTCAAAGACTTGGAGAAGCACTTCTATTATCTGAACAAAAGAATTCTATGACCGTTTACTTGTTAGACAATAAAGTCAAAACTGATGTATCTGGTAAATTCAAAATAAAAGTAAGAAAAGCGTTCAAAAGCAACGACAAATTGCTTTTAATAGCTGACAACGGACTATTTGAATTAAAAAATAATGAGATAATTCCAATTGCATTTTTCGAAAATACAGAGCAACTAATTCGAGATGGAAAGTATAACATTCATTTTAATTTTAAACCAAGATCCTTTGCGATATTAGGTGAAGATAAATACTTAATCGGCGGACAATTTGGTGGCTTATACGTTATTGACTTAAAGCATAATGCCATTATTTCTCTTGACGATAATAAAACAATAATGACAATGGACTTGTTAAAACACTAAAAAAATAAGCATTACACAACCTATCAGTAATGCGTGTAGACAACAAAGCATTTAAAAAAATTGATGGCTATCGCTGTTTTTATTCTTTTAAAAATTATCCTACATTTATAAAAAATCAATGACCGTTTGAAAAACTTATATTCTTCTGATTTAACGAAAGCGCATTACGATGCCATCATCATAGGCTCTGGTCTTGGTGGTTTAACAACGGCTGTGTGTATGGCTAAGGCTGGCAAAAAAGTGCTAGTGCTTGAAAAACATTATGTAATCGGAGGATTTACGCATACGTTTAAACGCAAAAAAATGGAGTGGGATGTAGGCGTGCATTATGTAGGGCAGGTTAATATTAAAAATTCCACCATGCGCAAGGCCTTTGATTATGTTACCAATGGTAAATTGCAGTGGGACGATATGGGAGAGATTTATGATCAAACTATTATTGAAGGCGATGTGTATAATTTTGTGAAAGGAAAAGATGCTCAAATCAAACAAATGATTGCTTATTTTCCAGAAGAAGAAACTGCTATCAGAGCCTATTATCAATTGATTGGTAAGGTGAGTGCAGATGCGGGTTCTTATTTTGCAGAAAAAACAATGCCCGATTGGTTGAGTAAATTAGTTGGACATAAATTGCAGAAAAATTTTTATGAGTACTCCAATCAAACTACTTATGAGGTATTATCATCATTAACATCAAATAAAAAACTGATAGGCGTATTGTGCGCTCAGTGCGGTAATTACGGACTCACTCCTAAAAAAAGTAGTTTTGGTATACATGCGATTATCATTGCTCATTTTTTAGATGGCGGTAATTATCCTGTTGGAGGTGCGGCGAGTATTCATAAATACATCACTGAGGTAATTGAGCACCATTACGGAATCCTTGCTATTAAGGCTGAGGTGAAACAAATCATTATTGAAAACAATAAAGCTATTGGCGTGGAAATGCAAAATGGCGATAAACTATTTGCTAAAAATATTATTAGTAATGCAGGTGCTCATAACACTTACAATAAATTAATTCCTGCTTCTGTTTCCTTGCCAGAGCAATTAGTTGAATTAAATAAAATAAAACCATCAGTGTCGCATGCCTGTATTTATGTGGGACTTAACGCAACGGATGAAGCTTTGCAGTTGCCTAAACATAATATTTGGCATTATGAAAATTATGATTTAGATGCAGCTAACGAACAACATCTAAACACAAAAGATAGTGCATCGCCTGTTTTTTATATATCATTTCCGTCAGCTAAGGATTCAACTTGGCAATTGAAACACCCAGGAACGGCGTCGATACAAGTAATAGGCTCTTATCCTTATGAGTGGGTACAAGCATGGGAAAATACACAATGGGAAAAACGTGGAGATGCGTATGATGAAAAAAAAGAAGCGTTAAAAAATATGTTTCTCGAAAAACTATATACCATTTTACCACAAATAAAAGGACACGTTGATATCTGCGAACTTTCAACGCCCTTATCTACCAAGCATTTCAGTAATTATAACAAAGGTGAAATTTATGGATTAGAGCATACACCCGAACGTTTCCGATTGAAATTATTACGCCCACGAACGAACTATAAAAACCTATATATTACAGGACAAGATGTATTATGTGTAGGCGTGAGTTCGGCTTTGTTTTCGGGCATTATCACTGCTATTTGTGTCTTGAAACGAAATTTATTATGGAGGATTAGTCGGTATAAGACCCAGTAGAATACCTTATTTATTGGCTGCTTAAAAATTCAGTCTCTTTTACATTTTTTTCCTTGACGAAAAAAAGTAACAGGGGAAATAAGCAGTGCTTATTTGAGCCAGCATGTGTGTTGCGTCAAGGCGAAAAGCCATATCCAAGCTACCCATATGCCGGCTATTTCACTATAAAAGTTTACTAAACTTTTATCACGTTCAGCCCTCTTCGCACAAAAACCTTCGCAGTGCCACCAGAAAAATCTGTATATCGCTCCTTTTCGCCAAAACCAGCCGCACACTTACCAATGTATGCGTTGGGTTATAAAACAATAGATTGTATTTTTAGAAAATGATGAATGGAACAAGAGCTAACTGTATTTTTAACAGGCCACACTCTTGTTTTAATTATCAATCACTAGCAATCTTATATACACCTTGGTAAAGGTGCGGTAGGCGTGAACAAACGGTGTGAACTACACTATTTACGGCAAATAGTGCGGAGGTTTTTCGTGCGAGTAAATTGTGGAGTTGGCGTTCGTTCTTGACTTTTGTTTCTTTTGGTCAAGCAAAAGAAAATATAAAAACAAACTTTTTGAGTGAACTCTATTTAAATGAATAACATGAAAAAGGCTCTGTAATATTATTTACAGAGCCTTTTTATAATATATGCATTAAGCAAAAAATGAATTAGTGTGCTACGTGTTCAGTAGCATGCTCAACAACGTGAGCTGTATCTGCTTTAGCAATAGTATCAGTTACAACAGGGGCAGTTTCTTCCATTTGCTTGATCTCATCTTTATCACCATGTTCTTCTGTAGCTGCGCCATGCTCTTTAGCATGACCTTCGCATTTAGCTTTATCTTCGCAGCAACCGTGCTTTTTATCACAAGTACTAACTAATAATACGATAGCTAATAAAGTTACAAGTCCTAAAATCATTGGCGTACGAAACGCAACTGGTTTTGTTTCTTCAGAATGTTGGTCGTGGTGATCGTGATGAGAACTCATAAGTATAGGTTTAAATTTTTGTGGTAAAAATAATTGTTTTATTGATTAATCAAAAACTATTGTACTGAAATTTTTAGGGATTGTTTAGAAGAAGAAGTGGATAAGTTCAAAACATATAAGCCTTTAGCTAAACCTGACA
>JANYGR010000444.1 GCA_025359355.1 Bacteroidota bacterium
GCCAAGCTGAGCCAAATCATACAAATAGCTTGCACCAAGGGTTGTGCGGTTTTTATCCTTATTAAAAACATACAGAGCCGATGCTTTGTATTGAAAATTTTTATCCTTCGAACCATAAGCTACATAGCCTTCCATTTGGAATTTTTTATTAAAATATTTATTCGTTTTTAATCCAAATTTAAAACGATCTTGCTCAATCGGATTGAAACTATAAAAAGTATGAATTTGACCAATGCTAATTTTACCTAACTCCAAATAGCCCGATGCAAAGGCAATGGCAATCTTTTTAATTTTTTTAATAACAGGCACATAATTCAACGTATCGGCAATAACATAATTATTTTTTTCTTTTTTACTTAACGAATCGTGCCTAGCTGTTTGCCAAAATGTAGCATCTTTTTGAAGCACAATCGATTTATCTTTTTGTAAAACGTCGTGATTTTTAATAATGGTTTCCGTTTGATTCACAATAAAATCTTTATACGACGTTATGCGGTGTATCATAAACTCCTGACTCTTCTTTCGCTTTAAAGGACTGATGGTTGCTGTTGTTTCCATCTTTTTCTGCATCCACGTATTTTGTACTTTTACAAACTCTTGATTCACCGAAAAATCTTTTACAAAGTTTAAATTGATTTCATTATTAATTTTGTACGTTATTTTTTTTACTGCCCAAGTTGTATCATGTATATACATCGTTCCCGAAAAAGCTAAATCCTCTTTCCATTTAGGCACAAAGCGTATTTGATAGCAACGGTTATTATCAATGATGACGCTGTCTTCCAAATAATATTTATAATATAACTGATAGTTATCTGTAATGGGCGAAATAAAACTTTTATCTAAAATCAAAAAGAAGTTGTCGTAAATAGCTGTATTTTCAACCATTTTATTGGTAATAGCCGTTAGCTGCTCGTAGCTTTCTCCAGTAGTTTTTTCTGCAGTCAAAATAGCGTCGTGTAAATTAGGATCATTACAATTAAAATTTTGACGAATTGTTTCCGACATATAAATTGGCAACAAAGGCTTGCCATCAGCTGTGCTATCAGCATTTTGAAACATAAACTCAAAATTTTTGAATTGCTTTCTCTTGGTTAATTTTTCAGAATAATTTCCAAAGTATATTTGAAACTTCTCATACTCTTCGCACTGGGAGCTATTTACAACCGATGATTTATTCTGGTGTTTATGGCTAACCACATTATCTAAAATCCGAAAAGCAGGATTCCGTTTTGGCTTAATCGTAACCTCCGCTAAATTATAATTATCGGGCTCTAAAGCTATATCTATGAGTTGTGTTTTATTGCGCTTGATGGCAATTGTTTTCGTTTTATACCCTAAATATACAACTACAATTGAATCTGTTTTTTTTGATGTTTCCAAGGTATATCGCCCAAACTCATTGGTAGTTGTGCCAATGGTGGTATTCTTAAAAATAATAGATACAAATGGGATGCTGTCTTTAGTGACCTTATCAACGATAGTTCCCGTAATGGTTGTTTTTTGTCCGAAACAACAATTAGTAAAAATTGTTAACGTTAAAAGTATGTTGAATATGCTAAAGTTTCTCACAGATTATATTCTATAAAAATACTTATATATTTGAATCAATAAAACTATGACTTCAAACAAGACAAACACCATTGTTATTGTATCAGGACTCCCTCGTTCTGGAACATCCATGATGATGCAAATGCTCAGTAACGGTGGATTAACAGCATTAACCGACGATGTAAGAGCTCAAGATATTAGTAATCCTAAGGGCTATTTCGAATACGAAAAAGTTAAATCCTTAGCTCAAGATACCGAATGGCTTCATTTAGCACAAGGCAAAGTAGTAAAGGTAATTGCGCAATTAGTACCATTTTTACCCAAACAATTTAATTACAAAATCATCATGATGCATCGTGATATTAAGGAAATACTAACCTCTCAACAAAAAATGTTAGGTAAGGATACTACTGTTATCCCTTTTGCTTTATCAGATATATTTACCAAGCAATTACAACAAACAGAACAATTCATCGCTTCTCAGCCAAATATGCAGGTTTTACCTATACAGTATAAGCAAGTTATTGAATCGCCTCTGGAACAAGCTCAATCCATTTCCTCTTTTTTAGATATAGCTTTAAATATTGAAGCGTTAATGAAAAGTGTGGATAAAGACCTATATCGAAATAAATAAGCTAAAATTGCTATTATTAAGTATTACAGTGTAAATTTGCACTCTCATGTCAAAACAGCAATTAACACAACTCCTTAAAAAAGAGTTTTTATTAGAATTCAGGCAAAAATCGACGCTTGCAGGAATAGCTGTTTACATTGTTTCTACTGTTTTTATTTCAGCATTAAGTTTCAAAAAAATTATTCAGCCAACCGTATGGAACTCTTTATTTTGGACCATTTTTTTGTTTATAGCCGTTAATGTATCGAGCAAAAGTTTTATGCAAGAAACCAAAGGTAAAGGCTTATTTAATTATTTATACTATAATCCTCGTCAGTTTATTATAAGCAAAATCATGTACAATATGCTGTTAATGGCTGTTTTAAGCTTATTGACTTTCTTTTTTTACTCATGGTTTGTGGGTAGCATGGTACAGGATATGGGCATGTTTTTATTAGCCTTATTGTTTAGTTCTACAGCCTTTTCGGGTGTTTTGAGCCTAATGAGTGCCATTGCCTCTAAAGCTAATAACAACATGAGTTTAATGGCTATTTTAAGTTTCCCTGTATTAATGCCTCTTTTAATGGTTTCTGTTAAACTTAGTAAACATGCGATTGATGGCTTAGCATGGAGTGTTAGCTACAACTATTTATTGATTTTAGTGATGCTAAATTTTGTGGTAATTGCTTTAGCTACTATTTTATTTAACTATCTTTGGCGCGAATGATAAAATGGTGGAAAATACTCAGTGCATTGATCATTCTTTACACCTTGGTGTGGGGAATGCTAAATCCTGTTCCGCATTTAGATATCTTAAACGAAACCATTAGAAACGTATATTTCCATGTACCAATTTGGTTCGCTATGATTTTTCAAATGGGATTATCTGTTGTGTATGCTATCCGACAATTAAATAAAAATGATTTACAATTAGATTTAAAAAGTAATCAAGCAGCACAAGTAGGCTTGTTTTTCAGTTTCCCTGGATTGTTGACTGGCTCTATGTGGGCTAAGTTTACCTGGGGCACTTGGTGGACTTTTCAAGACCCAAAACTAAACGGTGTAGCTATTGCCATTTTAATTTACTTAGCCTATTTTATTTTAAGAAGCTCTATCGACGACGAATTGAAACGTGCCCGCATTTCATCTGTTTACAATATTTTTGCATTTGTCATGATGTTTGTATTTATTATGATTTTACCTCGCTTAACTGATTCTTTACATCCCGGAAACGGCGGTAATCCAGCCTTTGGCAAATATGATTTAGATAGTAATATGCGCATGGTATTTTATCCAGCCGTTATTGGTTGGATTTTATTAAGCCTTTGGATACTTGATATTAAAACACGTTTAGCACAATTAACACAAAAATATGATGAAGCATAAATTGATCCTATTAGTAGCCGTATTGTTCTCATCTTTATTAGGGCATGCGCAAGCTATGAATACTGAGCCTCAAATGGCAGATACCTTTAGAAGCGAAGGAAAAATATATGTCGTTATTTCTGTATTAGCCATTGTATTCACTTGCTTAATTAGTTACTTAATTTACATCGATATCAAATTAAAAAAATTAGAGAATAGAAAGTAAAGACAGAAGAGACTTGAGGGAAGAAAGAGATGGAAGAGACAAAAGATAAATAACATAAAAATCTCCGCGAACTTTGCGGTTAATACTAAACACAAAATGAAAAAAATTCACATACTTGGAATCGTTGTTATCGCAGTAGCCATTGGTGTTATTTTTACATCATTACAAAGCAGCGCAACCTATTCAGATTTTGCAGAAGCCACCAGCAACCCAGATACAGAATATCACGTTGTAGGAAAACTTGACAAAACTGTGCCTGTACAATACGATCCAAAAATTAATGCAGATGAATGTTCTTTTATGATGAAAGACAACAAAGGTATCGAAAAGCGCGTGGTTCTTCATAAAAGCGTTCCACAAGATTTTCAAAAATCAGAACAAATTGTATTAATTGGAAAAATGCAAGGAGCGGAATTTCATGCAAATGATATTTTAATGAAATGTCCAAGTAAATACAATGACGGCAAACCACAAATTTAATCAATACACAAATCAACTACTCAGCGAACTCTAAACCCTATGTTTCTCTGTGTTTAAACAAATAAGATAATTGGAAAAAGTAACTTACATCGGCGAACATTTATGGTTAGGGAATTTAGGTAATGCCTTTGTTGTTCTTTCACTTATTAGCGCATTAGCTTCTACTGTAGCCTATTTTTTTTATAGTAAAGAAACACTTACATCCGAATGGAAAAAATTTGCAGGTTGGTGTTTCACAATGCATTCCTTTGCTGTAATTGGTATTGCGGGAACATTGTTTTATGGTTTATTTAATCATTTTTACGAATACGCATACATACATCAACATAGCAACAACAGCATGCCGTTACAATACATCATGTCATGTTTTTGGGAAGGCCAAGAAGGTAGTTTTTTATTATGGACTTTTTGGAATGTTGTATTAGGTAATATCCTCCGCAAAACAATTGATGCTAAATGGGAAGCACCAACCATGGTTATGTTCTCCTTAGTACAAATATTTTTAGCATCGATGTTATTAGGCGTATTTATTGGCGATTACAAGCTTGGCACAAATCCATTTATGTTACTCAGAGAAAATCCTGAATTAGCAAACGCACCATTTTTACAAATGCCTAATTATTTAGCTAAGTTAGATGGACGCGGCTTAAATCCTTTGTTAATGAATTATTGGATGACGATACATCCACCAACTTTATTTTTAGGATTTGCTTCTACACTTGTGCCCTTCACGTTTGCTATATCAGGTTTATGGAAACGCGATTTCACATCTTGGCAAAAACCTGCATTAACATGGGCTTTTTTCTCCATCGCTATTTTAGGAACGGGGATTTTAATGGGCGGTGCATGGGCTTACGAAGCATTAAGCTTTAACGGCTTTTGGGCATGGGATCCAGTAGAAAACTCTTCGCTTGTTCCATGGCTCGTGATGGTTGGCGCAGGGCATGTGATGATTATCAATAAAAATAAAGGAGGCTCTTTATTCATGACTCACTTATTATCCATTGCCTCATTTATGCTGGTGTTATACTCTACATTTTTAACACGTAGCGGAGTGCTTGGTACCAGCTCTGTTCACGCCTTTACTGATTTGGGAATGCAAGGACAATTAGTAATTTATGTGCTCACATTTATTTTTTTATGCGTCATCTTATTAATACACGATAAGCTTTTACGTGTTTCCTACATCATGTTATCCCTTGTGATGCTGGCATTTGGCGTCATTTACGGACACAAAACAGTTGTATTATTATCGTGGATAGGAATTAGTTTTGTGACAACGATTTACGCATACATTAAATTTTTTCCAAAAGAAGAAGAAGAGGAAAGTCTTTATTCACGTGAGTTTTGGATGTTTGTAGGCTCATTAGTGTTTTTATTATCTGCTTTGGTAATAACGTATTTTACCTCTATTCCGGTGATGAATAAATTATTCAACACAGAAAAAGCACCTATTAAAATTGCTGATTATAATATGTGGATGATTCCTTTTTCAATTATCATTTTAATATTAGTTGGTATCACTCAATTTTTTAAATACAAAAAAACAGATGGCAACGTATTTTTCAAACACATTCGTATATCCATTTTATTATCAATTGTATTTGGCTTAGCCTGCGTTATCCCCTTATACTTTTTACGCGATTACGAAGCCGCTAAAGGCAACGAAAAATGGACATTGATCTCTTACGCCATTTTATTTATTGTTGGTTTATTTGCCGTATTTGCAAACTTCGAGTATTGGTTGCGAATCTTAAAAGGAAAAATTCGCCACGCAGGTTCATCCATTGCTCATATTGGATTTGCATTTATTTTATTAGGCGCTCTAATATCAACATCCAAGCGACAAACCTTATCTGTTAATACATCTAATAAAAATGTAGAAAGTTTAGGAAAAAGTTTTTCAGCACAAAAAAGTTTATTACTAACCCTTGGAGATACTCTTCCAATGGGCAATTACATGGTAACCTATACAGGTAGAGAACGCAAAGGAATTGATGTATATTATAACACGGATTATTTTACTAAAGGAAAAAATGGTCAATTAGAAAAAGCCTTTTCGTTGACTCCAATGATACAAGATAATCCGCGAATGGGTACCGCATCAAACCCCGACACCAAGCACTTCTTAAGCAATGATATTTATACACACATTGCTTATGGTCTTTTAAGCGATCCTAAAGAAATTAAAAACGATGCTTATAAAGAACCAACTAATTTTGTGGGACATATAGGCGACACTATTTTTGCAGATAACGCCATTATCTTAATTGAAAACATTACGACAAATGTCAATGAAGAGCAATTTGCTAAAAACGACAGTTTACTTGAAGTAACGGCGGTTTTAAAAGCTACTGATGTGAATGGTAAAGTGTTTTATGCAAAACCAAAATATATTTTGAAAGAAAATGCTGTATTACCTGATAATGCTGAACTAAATGAATTAGGTTTGAAATTTATTTTCTGGAAAATAAATCCAAATGAAGGAAGCATTGAAATTCAGATGAGCGAGAAAGTCAATAATAGCAAGGACTTTATCGTATTAGAAGCCTATATGTTCCCTTTCATAAATGTATTATGGTTAGGCTGTTTAATCATGGTTATAGGAACTGTTATTGCTATCTTGGAAAGAAGAAGGGTAAATAAAATTGTAAAAGATTCTTCAACGTTATCCTAAATAATTTAATAACCCCTTTATTTTTTGTAGATTAATCATTCGCTAAATTTAAAAATTATCGTTAGGTTTAGATTATGATTAGCATACAAAAACAAATATTACTGCTCTCCGAGTTCCATTTTAAAGAATTTTCTGAGTATCTCGAAAAAATACATGCTGATTTATCTCTCCGATTAATAACCACTATTCGGAAACAAAAAAAACAACCTGAATCAGATGAGTTATGTAAATTAATTTATGGTGATTCAAAAGAAAAAACGCGTAAAAAGTTTTTACAACTCACACACCATACATTCAAACTTAGTGCTTACTTAAGCAGAAATTATCCCAATTATTTAAAACACAATCTTTCTCTAATCGAAGAATTATTGAGTAAGGGCGATAGGATACAAGCAAATACGGTTGCTGAATGGTTAAATGACATAGCTGAAAAAATAGAAGATTATACAACATTAATTGAAGTCAATAAATTTTTAGCGCAACAAGCATTTGTGTCAGAATCAAAAGACACGATTAAGCATCACAAAAAAATAAATAATTACCTCGAGCTTGAACAGATAAAAAATTCCATTTATTTGTATTTACGCGAACACTTATTTTTTAAAGGAAAAGAAAATATTTCAAAGTCTCAAATACATAAAGATTTGAAATTTTTCGACTCATATATAAACCATTCTTCTCATTCTATTAATATTTTAGCACGTTTTGGAAAATATTATGAATTAAGTTTTTTAAATCATGCTGATTTTTATAAACCAGAAGCTCTGATAGGTCTAGATGAATTAGAAAAAGACTTTTTAAATAATGCCTTCGTTTGTTTTCATTTCTTAGATGATATATACTTTAAAATATTAGCACAACGCTTACATCACACTTTAGCGATTTCAAATACAGAAGGAATGCTTGTAGAAATTAAAAAAATGAACGGTGTTAGCTCCTTTTTAAAATTCTGGAAAAGCTACATGAACGTTCCCGAACTATTTTCGATAGCTGTGCAAACGAGCCACTATCTTAGTTCTTATGGCTACGTATTTAAAACTAATTACCATTCTGAATTACCAAAAGAGGTTAAGGAAAATATTCAGTTTCTAAAATCACGTTTAGAACTAGAATTAGCAAAAACCGTTTGGGAAGATGGTCATCTTATTAAATTGATTAATGTTAAATGTTTTTACGCGGCACTATTATTAACAGGAGATACAAAAGACAAACATAAATCCATAAAAATATTAGAAGACACATTAGTTTCCTATCAACAAATTCCTTTTCAGAAATTTTTGGATGGCATTTTTGTCACGTTGATAATGGGTTATTTTAGCTTAAAAGATTATGAAAAACTAATTTCGGCTCATAAACGCTACAAAAAAATTACAGCCGAGCAATTAGTGGTTAAAGAAAATGATTTAACCATTGATGCGTATTATTTTACAGCACAATATCTTTTAACTAATCGAAAGCAATATCTTGAAAAATTATTACTCTCATTTAACGACAAACAAGCTAATAACAATGTAAAAGCTTTAATAAACGAGCTTGTCTCCTGTTATTCAATACCTTTAAATTTAATCTAATGAGTGGTATCTATATCCATATTCCCTTTTGCAAACAAGCTTGTAATTATTGTGATTTTCATTTTTCGACATCACTCAATAACAAAGCTAATTTAGTATCAAGTATCATCAAAGAATTGGATTATCGTATCAATTATTTACCTGATAAAAATATTGAAACCATTTATTTTGGCGGTGGTACCCCAAGCTTATTATCTGAAAAAGAAACTCACCTTATTTTAGAAAAAATTCACAAACTATATAATGTAAGCTCTGCGGCAGAAATAACATTAGAGTGCAATCCGGACGATTTATCTACTGCTAAATTACAGGAGTTAAAATCATTAAATATCAATCGTTTAAGTATTGGATTACAAAGCTTTGACGAAGAAGAATTAAAATGGATGAACCGAGCTCATTCTGCATCTGAAAGCGAAGCTAGCGTTAAACGAGCCCAAGACAAAGGTTTTGAAAACATCACCATTGATCTCATTTATGGTTCCAAATTTTCTAACCTCAACAATTGGAAAACAACTCTCAATAAAGCAATTGACTTAGATGTTAAACATATTTCGAGTTACAATTTAACAGTTGAAGAAAAAACAAAACTAGGACACGACGTTACAAAGAAAAAAGAACAAGTAATTGATGATGAAAAAAGTGCTGAGTTATTTTTAGAAATGGTAGAACGTTTACAGAAAAATAAATTTATTCAGTACGAAATTTCTAATTTTGGCAAAGAACATTTTTTTAGCAAGCATAATTCCAATTACTGGAAAGGAAGTCATTACTTAGGTCTTGGGCCATCTGCTCATTCTTTTGATGGCGAATCTAGGCAATGGAATGTAGCCAATAACAATAGTTATATTCAAAAAATATCTTCAAATGATGTAAGTTATTTTGAGAAAGAAATTCTTACAGAAACTAATCGTTTTAACGAATACATTCTGACGTCTTTAAGAACAATATGGGGCGTTCATCTAGATTACCTAAATGCTCATTTCAATTCAGAGTTTATTTCTACGTTTAAAAAGGAAGTGGTTGCATTTATAAAAGATGAAACCATTATCCTAAAAGATAATGCTTACATCCTCACTAACAAAGGAAAATTATTGGCCGATAAAATTGCTAGCGATTTGTTTGTTTAATATTATTAATACCTGTACTAACAGTATTAGTGCGGCTTTGTCTTCAACGAGTCTTTATCGAATATCAAGTCAAAATTAAATTTTTTAGCAAATGCTTTTTGAGCATTCTGCTGTTTCAATTGGGCAGCCTCTATTTTTTCATCAATGGCTGTGGCGATATCCGTCACTTCTTTTTCTTCCTTTTCAGTATATAAAGAATCAGGAATATGGTAAATAGTACTTATTTGTTTAAATTCATTATCGCCAACCGATTTAAAAACCTGAAGCATTTCTCTTGTCCCAACTTTTAATGACGTATCATTCAATGAAACGGCTTTATTGAGTTCTTGTAAAGAATTATTTACTTGTAAATTATACGCTGCTAGAGCTTTATCAATACTATCTGGGTTAAACGTAGCCAATGCATTATTTAATTTATCAAAAGCTACTACAACTTTATCGCTCGCTTCAATAACAGCATCATTATGTTTAATGGCAATTTTTTGATTAATTCGATCGCAACCATAAAATGATGCAACGCACAAAATCACTAAAGCTAATTTTTTCATATATTATTTTATTTATTTTAAGTTGTTATTTGGAATACGCTATGTTTCGTTATCTGGTTTATGCAATTCAACAAATACCTATTTCATAGGTAAATTTATTTATTTTTATTAAATAAAAAAGCCATAAAATTCATTTCTGAAAATTATGGCTTTTTAAATTATTAGGTCAATTATTTTCTATCGCCAAAAATACGAAGTAGATGTGACAGCCCTAGATCTCAGCTTGGTGACGACTACAGGAAGAGAAAGAGGAAAAACAACATCCAACTCAAGATCTTGAAAGCCGAGTTCAGCAAGGGAGACAACTGGAACAAAGAGAAGATCTTTCACGTGGCACAGATAACAGGTCTCTCTGAGTCACAGGTGTACAAGTGGTGCTGGGATCAGAAGAAAAAGGTTGAGGATCAGGAAAATCAAAATAAAGGGCCCAGCAAACTTCGTCACGAGATGAGCAAAATGGAGTTTCTAGACATGATGAACTCTGAACAGCTTGAGCACCTGAGTCTAATAAAACGAAGACCTGAGCGTCAACCCTTTCGTCCAATCAACTAATG
>JANYGR010000461.1 GCA_025359355.1 Bacteroidota bacterium
GCAAAATACTTAGCTAAGTAAAAAGAATGTTTTTGCATGCCTCCGATGACATAAGGTGAAATTCCATCGGTTATTAAGGCAATTCGCATTTATAATTAAGTAAATTATTTATCGTACGGATATTTCACGTACGTTACTTTAAAATACGGTTTAAAAGCAGTATTATTTTTACCACCAATGATTACCCTATCAGATCGGTTATCGCGTCTAATCACAGTGGATCGATTAGGTGTGGCGTTTACCAAGTAAAACCCGTAGTTCACTAATTTTTTAGTTATAATTTGTTGCATCTGTCGTGCAATATTAAAAACATACTGTTTGTTTGTTGGATCGTAATTTCCGCCGTATTTCACAAAATCACTGGCTTCTAATTGATCAATCACTAATAATTCTGATCCATCTGAACCACAAGCAATTAATGCTAAGTTGGCTGGAACACCATAGTAGGTATCAAGATTTGAGTCATCCATTTTAACAATAAGTTCAGCTCTGTTAATAGACACACTTATAGAGTCTGCGAAGTTTTGAATCGTTGGCAAATACACTCGCACTTTAGTGCCGCCAAAACTGTTTAAATACACGTTTGTATTCCCTTTTACGGTATCACCGCTTAATTGAGAATACAAGTTTTGAGTTGCACCTGTAGCGTAATTATGTTCAATATGATTAAAGCGTAAGGCATCACTTCCTCTAAAGGTAAACAGCGCGGTTTGTCCTTTACTGCTTACAGAGGTACCGTTATGGTAGTATAATTTTACACCAGATAAATCGTCATCTAAATCAAAACGGCGAATAGAGCCACTTCCGGCACTACCAATAGGGTTAGTAGCAGAAATATAGAAGCCTTTGTAAGCATTTTGAAAAGCTGTATTATTAGTAAGATTACTTTCTGTTTGTAAAATATATTGAGCATAGTTATAATCCAAAGGAAGTACAAGGCAATATACGCCGCTTCTAACTCTTATTTTTCCTCCATAGTTTACATTATTGCTGGATTTTGCCAGATTAGAGTTAGTGTGGT
Organism: Bacteroidota bacterium; assembly: GCA_025359355.1. GTDB lineage: Bacteria > Bacteroidota > Bacteroidia > B-17B0 > Aurantibacillaceae > UBA4416. Next base: position 1,022 of record JANYGR010000461.1, read on the forward strand.
ATAATGAGTCAATACTTAATCTATCATTCAGTAATTGAACATTAAAATTTAAAGCAGTGTTGGTATCGCCAGCAAATTGACCTACAAAGCGAATAATCAATTCGGCAGAGTCGAGGATAGGATTAACCCCAAATGAAACATTAGTTAAATTATTAGCAATTGAAAAGTTAGTGTAAATGCCAGCGTCTGTTGTTCCAAAGATGGGGTCTTGAGTACTGCCTAAAAATTTATATTGATCATTGTAACTTCTTACATAGTCTACTTTTTGGGTGTGCATATATAGAGCGGTAGAGTCTGTAATGGTTACTCCTAATAAATCATTTGAAGGCTGAACATCTAAACCTAAAATGCTATTAGTATCTTGTTTCTTGCACGAAAAAAAAAGTACTAATCCTGAAATTAAAAAGCCTATAAAAAGTTTATTCATATATAAATTTAAAAACGCATAATTACTTAAAATTATGCGTTTAAAATAGTTAATTTATTACAATTATCATTAATCTGCTAACACAGTGCTATCTTCTAATACCAAGTCGTAAAATTCATTATAAGCATCAGCGTATTCTGCTTCACCTTTGAATTCTAATACTGGTTTACCTGATTTTTTAGCATATTTCACTAATTCTTCATTTATTTTTTCGCTTCCGAAAGAAATACCATCTGAATGGTCAATTGCTAATTTCATTAAATTAACGTAAGACGCTTCTTCAATGTGTTTTAAATCTTTTTTTGTAACACCATCGATAATCGCTTTATCAATGATTTTCTTATTTAAAACCTTAGTATACTCTTCATCATAAATGGTAAAGATAACTTTAGCTTCCGCAAATAATGGATCTTCAATAAATGCCTTTTTTACATATAAAGGCGTAAGTCCTGTAAACCAACCTTGGCAATGAATAATATCGGGAGACCAGCCTAATTTTTTAACTGTTTCAATAACGCCGCGATTAAAGAACACTAGGCGTTCATCGTTATCATCAAAATATTTTCCAGTAGCCTTATCAGTTAAAGTAGCTTTACGGTGAAAATAATCATCATTATCAATAAAAT
>JANYGR010000533.1 GCA_025359355.1 Bacteroidota bacterium
CACACAAGGCTGGAGCTTTATGCCGTTTCAAGGGCAAATTAAGCCAGAAGCAATGACTGCTGATGATGTGAAAAATTCTCAAGATGATTTATGGATTCAAGATGAATTTATTACGTATAAAGAATTAGGAAAAAAATTAGAATTAATTGGTAGTGATGATATGGATGGAACAGAGTGTTTTAAATTAAAAATGACAGATAAAAACGCTCAGGAAACAACTTATTTCATTGATAAAAGCGATTATAATATCATTAAATCGGTTTCAAAAGTTAAAGCTGATGGTAAAGAAATGGAAGTAGCTTCTACCTTTGGTAATTATAAAAAAACAGAAGAAGGTATTGTGTTTGCCATGAGTACTACTGGTGGATACGGACCTATGGAAATTACTAAAATTGAAGTAAATCCAAAAATAGACGAAACTATTTTTCAATTACCTAAATAATTTCTTCACGTTTCTTTATCTCAATAATCACATCGACTGTGTTTGGTTTTTTTTCTGCCATCATTGTTCGATGTGATTTTATTTCCAAATGACAATTTAAAATACAATACTATATATGAAAAAAATTATCGCTTTATCATTGCCTTTTATTGCTTTGGCTTCGCAAGCGCAATCGCCTGTAAACTCTGCTATGTTTGGCACAATGGAGGCACGTGCTATGGGGCCTGGAACAATGAGCGGCCGTGTATCAGCCATCGAAGGTGTTAATGAAGATAATGGAAAAACACTTTACTTAGGTACTGCCGGAGGTGGTGTTTGGAAATCAACCAATGCAGGCGCTTCCTATAAACCCATGTTTGATAAGTATTGCCAATCGATAGGCGCCTTGGCTATTAATCAAAAATTACCTTCAACAGTTTATGTTGCTACCGGCGAAAGTAATATGCGTAACTCAGTTTCTATTGGTAATGGTATTTACAAAACAACCGATGGTGGTGATAATTGGAAAAAATTAGGCTTGGATAGTACCGAACATATTTCTAAAATAGTCCTTAATCCCGAAAACCCCGATATTATTTATGTTTCCGTACCGGGTGCTTTATGGAGCAATAGCAAACACCGTGGCCTTTATAAATCCACGAATGGCGGCGAAACGTGGGATAAAATATTTTACATTAACGAACAAACAGGTTGTGCCGATATTTTAATTGACCCAACAAATCCCAATATCATATTTGCATCGATGTGGGAGTTTAGAAGACAACCATATAGTTTTAATTCGGGTGGAAAAAACTCAGGCTTGTATAAAAGTATGGATGCTGGTAAAACTTGGAAAGAAATTACCAATGGCTTACCTCCTAAGCCTTTCGGAAGAATAGCGATGACTTTAGCACCAAGCGATCCTAAACAAATGATTGCAATTGTTGAAAGTAAAAATACAGGTTTATACATTTCTTCTGATGGTGGCGAAACATGGAAAAATCAAAGCGCCACAATGAACACTGTTGCTCGTCCGTTTTATTTCAGTACAATTGTTATAGATCCTAAAGACCCAAAAAGAGTATACCGTCCAGCTTTTCAATTTGCGTATAGTAGCGATGGTGGTTATTCTTTTACAGAAGCCAGTGGCGATGGAGGTTGGGTACATAGCGATATGCATGCTTTATGGATCAATCCATCTAATACAAACATCATGTATTTAGGTACAGATGGTGGAACTTATATGAGTGTGGATAAAGGTGCTACTTGGCAATTCAATCACGGATTACCTGTCGGACAATTCTACCACGTTGGGATTGATTCGAAAGAACCTTATAATGTATATGGTGGCTTACAGGATAATGGAAGTTGGACAGCGCCAAGTGCTTCGCCTGGAGGCATTGGTAATGCTAATTGGGACAGAGTAAATGGTGGTGATGGATTTTGGACAGTGCCCGATGCTGATGGAAAAACAGTTTACTCGGAATATCAAGGTGGTAATATGTTTAGAACAACCTTAGCTACGATGAAGAGCGAGGCTATACAACCACAAAAGACAAGTAAGGAAGAAAAATTACGATGGAATTGGAATACACCCATAGTTACTGGCGCTAAAAATCCAAGTAATTTATATGTTGGCGCTCAATACCTTTATAAGTCAACTGATCAAGGTCGAAACTGGAAACGTATTTCGCCCGACTTAACAACCAACGATAAAAAGAAACAAGAGCAAGAAGAGAGTGGGGGATTAAGTGCCGATAATACATCAGCCGAAAATCATTGTACTATTTTTACGTTAGCTGAATCATCTTTAGATGAGAACCTTATTTGGGTTGGAACAGATGATGGAAACATACAAGTAACAACAGATGGTGGAACTACTTGGACGAATGTATCTTCAAATGTGACTTTAAGTGGTATAGCAAAAGGCGCTTGGGTTAGTAGTATACAACCTTCTCAGTTCGATAAAAACACAGTGTATGCTACTTTCGAAAATCACATGTATGGCGATTTTAAAACGTACTTAGCAAAAAGTACCGACTTAGGTAAAACATGGAAACGCATCACTAGCCCTGAATTCAACAGCTTTGCTCATAAAATTAAAGAAGATTTAGTAAACAAAAACGTTTTATTTTTAGGAACAGAAATGGGTTTATTTGCAACCTTAGATGGTGGCGATAATTGGTTTAGAATGAAAAATAATATTCCAGAATATGCCTTAGTACGCGATTTACAAATACATCCAAAAACACATGATTTAATTGTTGCTACCCATGGTCGTGGTATTTACATATTAGATGATATTCGTCCGATGCGTAATTTAACTAAAGAGATTTGGGAGCAAGAAGTGGTATTTTTACCAACACCCGATTTAACTTTAAACAATGGTAAATTAGGTTGGGGTGGTCCCGAAACCTCTGGTGGCTGGTCAACTGGTAACCCTGACGAAATTCCAACCATTAATTATTACATGAAACAACGTTTGAGTTCGGGTAAAGTAACCGTTGAAATTTTGGATGATAAAGGGAATTTAATTCAATCTATACCAGGAACAATCAGAAGAGGTATTAATAAAGTAACGTGGAATTTAAGAGGTGTGCCTCCTAAAGTAGC
>JANYGR010000005.1 GCA_025359355.1 Bacteroidota bacterium
ACACATCAATCCATCGTTTGTTGGCTTTGTGAGTACTGAAAATTACACTGGTAATAATCAAACCTATATTGGAAAAATAAATCAGATAACGGAAATTATTAATATTCATCACATCAACGAAATTATTTTTTGCGCTAAAGATATTTCTTCTCAATTTATTATAAATAATATGTTGACGTTAGTATCAAGTGGCGTTGATTTTAAAATAGCACCTCCCGAAAGCCTTTCTATTATTGGCAGTAATAGCATTGATACTGCGGGTGATTTGTATATGATTGATGTAAATAGTATTACAAAACCAAAGAACAAACGCAACAAACGCTTACTTGATATTGGAATGAGTATTATTATTTTGGTATTAAGTCCAATACTGTTTTTTTTACAGGAGCAAAAAACACATTTCTTTCTCAATATATTTAATGTATTGTTTGGCTTTTATTCATGGGTAGGTTATGGTAGAGTTGCCGATAAATCATTGCCGGAAATTAAACGATCTATATTGTCTCCTGCATGTTTGTTTGCAAAAGAAGACGATAACGCCAAAATTAAATTAATGAATTTACGTTATGCTAAAGATTATAGCGTCGAAAAAGATGTGATCATTATTTGGAAATGCCTGAAAAAACTGGGCATTTAATCTGTGTTATTACTTTAAATAATAACAACTTAAAATCTAAAAAGCAACACTCATTTATCTCCCATCAATTATTAACTAAGTTGCTCCGCTAATAATTCCATTTCAGTTTTAGCGTCTTTATGGTTATATATTATATTATTAACCGCATTTGTTATCGGCATAAACACGTTATATTTTTTATTGATTTCACATACGCATTTTACGGCGTAATATCCTTCGGCTACCATGTTCATTTCCAATTGCGCATTCTTAACACTATAGCCTTTTCCAAGCATCGTTCCAAAGGTTCTGTTACGGCTAAATTGAGAGTATGCTGTTACTAATAAATCTCCTAAATAAGCAGAAGCTTTTGTATCTCTTTCTATGGGATGAACAGCGGCTACAAAACGATCAATTTCTTGTATGGCGTTACTAACGAGTACGGATAAAAAATTATCGCCATAACCTAATCCGTGACAGATACCGCCTGCAACTGCAATTACATTTTTAAGTACTGCTGATATTTCGGTTCCATAAATATCATCACTGCTAGAGCATTTAATGTATCTGCAGCGCATAAAGGCACATAATTCATCAGCTTTAGCTACGTCGCGGGAGGCAATAGTTAAGTAAGATAATTTCTCAAGCGCTACTTCTTCTGCATGACAAGGACCTGTAATTACACCAATGCTATCCAAAGGAATTTGAAAAACTGTATTTAAATATTCGCCTACAATCAAATTATATTCGGGAACGATACCTTTAATGGCCGAAAAAATAGTTTTATGTTTGAACGATTCGATTGGTATATTTTTTAAGGTATCATTAATAAAAGCAGAAGGAACCGCGAGTATAATGATATCAGCCTTTTCAATGGTTTCTTGTAAATTTGATGATAGATTTAATTTAGCTAAGTCGAAACTAACGGAACTTAAATAGCGAGGATTATGCTTATATTTTTTTACAAAATCAACATCTGCTTGTTGGCGATAATACCAACTAACAGAATTAGAATTATTACATAATATTTTTACAATAGCGGTTGCCCAACTTCCACTTCCTATAACGGCTATATTTTTTTGATTTGTCATTTTTTTGTTTTTTAACCGCAAAGGTCGCAGAGTTTTTTCGCAGAGATTGCGAATAATTTTACTTTAAATTTTCTTCACTTATATTTTGTTATGCATAAATAATCTCTTCGTCATGTATTGGTGGTAATCCTTTTAAACATTGGTAAATTCGGATAAGGGTCACTACATCCTTTATACAATATGTTTTAATACGCTCAATATTTTTTTCCTCATAAAATACTTGCGCTATTTGACTCCCATCAATATCATCCTTAGGTGACGGAATATTAAAGATATGAGCTAACAAATTTAGTGAGGTGAAATTCTTAATATCTCCAAAACGCCACATTTCCATGGTGTCTAAGTGTTTAACGTTCCATGGCTTAAAGCCTTGTATTTGTAATAGTTTAGGTAAGGGAAGGTGGTTTACCAATAAGCGTCTGCATAAAAATGGATAATCAAATTCTTTACCATTATGTGCGCATAAAAAATGTTCTTCTTTATAAAAATGGGTTTGCATTAATTTTGAAAACTCCATTAAAACATCTTTTTCATTCTCTCCAGCTATGGCTTTGGTTCTGAATTTACCCTGACTCATATAACCTAATCCTATACAAACCACCTTTGCAAATTCCGCAAATATACCAGCTTTAGCGTAGTGCTCTTCGGGTGTTGTATCTTTCACATACATCATTTTTTTATCCCACAATTCTTTTGTGGTTTCCGAAAGTTCGCTGTATTGGTATTGTACAGGAACTGTTTCTATATCAATAAATAAAATGTTTTCAATTTTTATTTCGCTCATCGTTTTATGTATTTTTGAAAAGTATAATCCATTCTGTTTTTTTCGTCGGCAAGGTGTTTTTCCTCCCAAACTAATTCAAATTGATTAGGGTCTATTTCCGAAAAATAAACATCACCTTCAATTGTTGTATTAACAATGGTTTTATAAATAGTATCTGTTAAATGCAGCGATTGTTTATATATTTCGCCACCACCAATGATAAATACTTCTTGTTCATTTTGTAAATGATTAATGGCAGATTCTAAATTTGGTTCAACGATAATGTCAAATGTTTGATCTGAATTAAAGAGAGAATCTCTAGTAATAACAATGTTTTTTCTTCCTGGTAACGTACGACCAATAGATTGAAATGTTTTACGCCCCATTACAACAGGGCAACCCATTGTTGTGGTTTTAAAAAACTTTAAATCGGCTGGTAAATGCCATAAAAGTTGATTATCCTTGCCAATGGCATTATTTAACGAGGTGGCAACAATAATAGATAATGTCATAATAATTCAATTATGTGATAAATGTAATTAAATAAAAAAGGGTTCTGAATAAATCAGAACCCTTTTTTTATTCATATGAAAGTTAATAAATAATTATTGGATAATTAATTTACGCGTTATTTTTTCATTTTTATACGTCAAATTAACAAAATATACGCCACCACTAAGTTTCAAATCATTAACAGTTATTGAATTAAATCCATTGATTACATCCACTGGTTTAGCATATACTATTCGTCCTGCAACATCAGTAATTGCTAAGTTGAATTTGTCAGCTAATTTAGCGTCAATTAATAAATAGAATTCGCCTGAAGTTGGATTTGGAGCCAATACATATTCAAATTGAGTAGCTACGTTTTCTTTGATACCAACAGCAACATAACATGGAGCATTTGTTCCAGTTGTATATGTAGGAGCTGCAATGTAAGTCATGTTAGAGAAATCGATATAACAAGCATATCTTACGCTATCAATAAATGGATTACGATTACCTTGTAAGGAATCAATAAAGTCATTACGAGATATTTCCCAAGCATCTGGTAAATCTTGGAAATGCCATTTTTTCAATAAGTTTTGATCTTGCCCGTA
>JANYGR010000021.1 GCA_025359355.1 Bacteroidota bacterium
TAGAAAAAATTAAAGAATATAAAACGTTAATCACAAATACGTTTGAGGTTTCAACATATTCTGAAATATCAAGGAGTAAAATCATTGTATATCATAAGATAATTCCTATCAGATTAAATCCGTCATCCAATCAATATGAATATTTGGAAAGCTATATTCCTAATTGGAATTTTCAAAAAGAGAATTTGGATTTACAGTCAAAAACACATAAAAAAAACGCGAAGGCATCTTCGGTTAATTCATCTGTTTTAGCAACCGGAGATTGGTATAAAATTGGAGTGACTCAAAATGGTATTTACAAATTAGATAAAGCCGCATTAACTAAATTAGGAATTAATACAGCCACAATCAATCCAAAAAATATTAGAGTATATGGAAATGGAGGAAAGTTATTGTCAGAAAAAAATTCTGATTTTAAATATGATGATTTACAGGAAAATGCAATTGAGGTAATTGGTGAAAGTGATAATATTTTTGATGCGAATGATTATGTTTTATTTTATGGACAAAGCACAGATGACTGGAAACACCTTATGGGCTCAACAATGCCATTTGAGCATCGAATGCATTATTACAGTGATACGTCTTTTTATTTTATAACGACTGATTTAGGTTTGGGTAAAAGGGTTCAATCGCAAAACAATTTATCAAATGCGCCAAATCAAACAACTAGTAAGCAAGATTTTTACGGCATACACGAAGTAAACGCAACTAACGTTGTGAAAAGCGGAAGAGAGTTTTTTGGAGAAAAGTTTGATTTTAATACGTCATATTCTTTTTTATTTAACATACCTGATGCCGCAGTTGGTGATAGTCTTTATGTTCACGCAAGAGTTTTGGGTAGAGCAAACAGCATATCAACTTATGGTGTAAATTTCAACAATGGTTTGTTTTCTGTATCTTGCGCTTCAACTAATACATCTGATTATTTAGCAGATATTGGTTACTTAGGAGAAGGCTATAAAGCAGGCACATTAGGCTCATCAAATTTAGTAGTAACAGTAACCAAACAAACTTCTGATGCCACTGGATGGCTTGATAAAATCGAATTTAATTGTCGAAGAAATTTGGTATTTAATTCAGTCCAATTTAATTTTAGAGATAGAAAAGTAATTGGTGGAGCCGGGGCTTTTGCAAAATATAGTTTAATCAATAACAATAGCGCACCTACAAAAATTTGGGATTTAACAAATCCTTTAAATCCTTATAAACAATTATACAATCAAATTGCTAATAACATTGATTTTACTGCCACTGCCGATTCATTGAAACAATATTGTATTTTTGAAGATAGTCAAGCGTATCAAGCAACTGTTTATGGAAAGATTGCTAATCAAAATTTACACGCATTGCAACAAGCCGATTTAATTATCGTTACTCATCCTCAATTTGTAAATGAAGCTATGCGTATAGCTCAATTACATCAGGATTTTGATACACTAACATACGCTATCGCTACAACTGAACAGGTGTATAATGAATTTTCGTCAGGAACTCCTGATATTGGAGCTATTAGAGAATTTACAAGAATGCTTTATAAGAGACCTTTAAATCCGAATTTAGCAACTCAGTATTTATTATTGTTTGGCGATGGTTCATATAAAAATAAGGACATCAGTATCGCTTCAAACTCAGCATTAATACCAACTTACGAAACATTTAATTCAACATCAAATATCAACTCCTTTGTAACAGATGATTATTTTGCCATGATGGACGATAACGAAGGAGACTTGACATCAGGATTAGTTGATATTGGTGTTGGACGCTTTCCTGTTAGATCGAAATCAGAAGCGGAGGCTGTAACTAACAAAATGGAGCATTATTATAAACGAAATTTTAGTTTCAATGCAAATGCAACGGAATCATCTTGCAGCATAGCTAGTAATGACTATCCTCAAGGTGATTGGAGAAATAGATTATGTTTTGTGGCTGATGATGAAGATGGTAATTTACACGAAAGCCAAGCTGATGGTTTAGCAAATTCATTAGCAACAGATAAAGATTATAATGTGAATAAAATATTTGTAGATGCTTATGTGCAAGTATCGACGCCAGGAGGTGATAGATATCCTGATGCCGTAACTGATATCAATACAAGTTTTGAAAAAGGTTGTTTAATATGGAATTATACGGGTCATGGAGGAGAAGTAGGATTAGGGGCTGAACGATTTGTTGAAGTTTCTCAAATTTTAGGTTGGAAAAATATTAATAATTTGCCTCTTATGGTAACTGCAACATGCGAGTTTAGTAGGTTTGATGATCCTGATAGAACATCGGCAGGTGAACTTTGTTTATTGAATCCAGATGGAGGAGCTATTGGCCTATTAACGACTGCGAGAGTTGCTTTTTCGGATAAAAACGCCACGTTAAATGCTGCTTTTTTTAGTCATGCAATAACGCCCATGACAAATGGTAAAATGCCTCATATTGGAGATTTATATAGAATGACAAAAATTGATATCGGTGTACCATTCAATGCTTTATATTTGAATTTTGTGATATTAGGGGATCCAGCGTTAAAATTGGCTTATCCTGAACAACGAATTTATACATCGTCCGTTAATTCACAGCCAGTAACAACCACGTCTAGTGATACGCTAAAGGCTCTTTCAAAAATAACCATTACAGGATTTGTAGGAGATAAATTTGGTAATAAACTGACAACGTTTAATGGTGTTGTTTTTCCAACAGTATTTGATAAAGCTAATACAATTACTACCTTATCAAATGATCCGCCAGCACCAGGATTTCAAGGGTCTCCTGTTACTACTTTTACTCTACAAAAAAACAATGTTTATAGAGGAAAATCAACTGTAGTTAATGGTGATTTTTCATTTACTTTTTTAGTACCAAAAGATATTAGTTACAATTATGGAATTGGGAAAATAAGTTATTATGCTCATAATGGGGTACATGATGCGCAAGGGTTTTATGATAAAATAATTATTGGTGGTTCTAATCCAAATGCTGTGATTGATAATCAGGGGCCAACCATTAATTTATATATGAATGATGAAAAATTTGTATCAGGCGGAACAACAAATGAAAGTCCAAAAATATATGCTGTTGTTTCTGATTCAAGTGGTATTAATACAATAGGTACTGGTATTGGTCATGATGCAGTTGCTGTGATTGATGCAGCGAGTAGTAAGCCTATTATACTTAATGATTATTACGTAGCTGATTTAAATACGTATCAAAAAGGCAAAATACGTTATCCTTTAAATGAACTTTCTGAAGGAAACCATTCGTTAAGTGTAAAAGTATGGGATGTTCAAAATAATTCATCTACATCATTCACTGACTTTATTGTCACAAAGCAAGCTGAATTGGCACTTACCCATATTTTAAATTATCCTAATCCATTTACAACAAAAACAAAATTTTTCATTGAGCACAATCAATGTTGCACGAGTTTAAAAGTAATGGTGCAAATTTATACAATAACAGGAAAAGTAGTAAAATCGATAAATCAAACAATAAATGACGGAGGATTTCGTTTAGACGGAATAGAGTGGGATGGTAGAGATGAGTATGGTGATAAATTGGCTCGAGGTGTTTACATTTATAGGGTATCTGTAAGTGATAACAATAAGAAAAAAGCTGAGAAAATAGAAAAGCTCGTAATTCTAAATTAATTATATCTTTGAACTCCCTTTTTAAAAAAAAGAACATAATGCAAAAACAAATTTTAGGAACTATAGGAACAGGAGTGTTATTGTCATCTCAAGCAATAGCTCAAACAACTTCTTCTCAATTAAGCACACAAGATTTAAGCGGACGAGTAAATACCATTACAACAGCAGTACCCTTTTTATTAATTGGGCCAGATGCCACACAAGGCGCTATGGGCGAAGTAGGGGCAGCAACAACTCCTGATGCAAACAGTATACATTGGAACGTAGCTAAATTAGCTTTTGCCGAAAAAAAAGGAGGAGCTGTTATTAACGTAACACCTTGGTTAAAACAATTAGTACCGGACATTTATTTGTACTATGTTGCTGGTTACGCAAAGATAAGTAAAACACAAACTATTGGAGCATCCTTACGTTACTTCTCATTAGGTAACATCACATTTACGGATATTGTAGGAAATACAACAGGACAATTTAGACCCAATGAATTTGCTTTGGATTTAGCTTTTTCGCAAAAATTATCTCAAACATTTTCGGCAGGTTTAGCTGCTCGTTATATTCGTTCTAATTTAACGGGTAATTATACATTGTCAAATGGACAAGCTTCTAAGCCCGGACAAACTGTGGCTGTAGATGTTGGATTATATTATCAATCAAAAAAGTTTGATTTAAGTGGCAAAAAAGCAACAGCCAGTGCGGGATTAGTATTTAGTAATATTGGTGGGAAAATATCTTACTCAGTACAAAAAGATTTTATACCAATGAATTTACGTTTAGGTGGAGGATTAAAAATTCAAATTGACGACTACAATAATTTTTTCTCCAGTAGCAGTATTAACTGAGTCGCTACCATTATAGGTTTTTAAATACACTGGAGGAGTTGGCACCATTAATTTATTAGCATCTGCATAAATACTAAAACTATTATAGTCGTCAATTTGAATTTTTAATCCTCCACCTAAACGTAAATT
>JANYGR010000037.1 GCA_025359355.1 Bacteroidota bacterium
TATTAGATGTCGCAGCAAGTACAACTACTAATAACACAGTTGTTAACGGTGCTGGTAGTATCAATGATTTTTTACAATTTAACATCCAAAATACCAGTACAGGAACACACGCTCAAAGTGGATATGCAGCCACCGCAGATAATGGAACAGCTACTACAGGATTTGCATGGGTAGGAATTAATAATTCAACTTTTAATTTTCCTACAGCCTATAATGTAGGAGGGGCAAATGATGTGAGTTATGTTGGAAGTGGGCAGGATATGTATATTGCTAATGCTAACAATACCAAGTCTATTATATTTTCAACGGGTAAAGTAGCAACTCCCTATTTTGACGAACGCATGAGGATGACCAATAGTGGTTTTTTAGGTATTGGAACAACTTCGCCAAATGCTAAATTGGATTTAACAGGAATTAAATCAACAGGTTCAGGAACAGGAACAGGCGCAAATAATGACGCTGCATCACAAGCCATCATTCCTAGTGGTCAAAATGGAACAAGCCGTTTTAATGATTGGCCTAATGGATGGGGAGGTGGATTAAGTGTATATGACGTATGTGGTGCTGGTACTTTTTTCAACTCTTATATAACTAGATCAGATATTAGATTAAAAAAAGATATCAATAGCATGAGTGATCAAATAACTACTAATTTATTAAAGTTACGTCCTGTTACTTACTTGATGAAAGAACAAATAAAAGAAAGTGAAGGATTACAGTATGGTTTTATAGCCCAAGAAGTAAAAGTATTATTCCCAAGTATTGTTACGGAAAGTAGCGATCCAAATGGCACAATTGGAATGAACTACCAGGCATTAATTGCTCCCGCTATCTATGTTATTCAACAACAACAAGTGAAAATTGAAAAACTTCAATCAGAAATTGAACTAGTTAAAACACAAAATGATAATTTACAAAAAGTAATGATTGAAATAGAAAAACTAAAAACTCAGCTAAAATCATTACAGGCTAATTCAAAATAATCATAAACTAAAATTTAATCATTAACAGATAAGTTAGTTAACCTCCGTTCCATAAAACAAAAAAAGCGCAACTACTGTTACGCTTTTTTTGTTTTCAATATATTTATTATTTATAAGTGAATTACTTCGCCATAAGCTGCTGCTGCTGCTTCCATAATGGCTTCACTCATTGTAGGATGTGGATGAATTGTTTTGATTAATTCATGACCAGTAGCTTCTAATTTTCTTAAAGCTACAATTTCAGCAACCATTTCAGTTACATTTGCACCTATCATGTGAGCGCCTAATATTTCGCCGTACTTAGCATCAAAAATTAATTTGATAAAACCATCAGATGCACCTGCTGCTTTTGCCTTACCTGACGCGGTAAATGGAAACTTACCTACTTTAATTTCATAACCTGCTTCTTTCGCTTTTTTCTCAGTATATCCTACCGAAGAAATTTCTGGTTGGCAATACGTACAACCTGGAATATTATTATAATCAATAGCCTCAACATGCATCCCTTTTATTTTCTCTACACAAGTAATACCTTCTGCACTGGCAACGTGCGCTAATGCTTGTCCGCCAACACAATCGCCAATAGCATAATAACCAGGTACGTTGGTTGCATAATATTTATCAGTAACAATTTTGCCTTTATCTGTAGCTATACCTACTGCTTCTAAACCTAAACCTGTAATATTTGCTTCGATGCCAACTGCTGATAAAACAACCTCAGCATCTAAAATAATGGTGCCTGTTTTTGTTTTAACGGTTACTTTACTAATATCTCCTTTAGTATCAACGCTTTCGACAGAAGCTTCTGTCATAATTTCGATACCAACTTTTTTAAATGATTTTTCTAATTGTTTAGAAACATCTTCATCCTCAACAGGGACAATGTTTGGCAGGAATTCTACAATCGTAACTTTAGTTCCCATGGTTGCATAAAAATACGCAAACTCAACACCAATCGCTCCAGAACCAACAACTACCAACGATTTTGGTTGTTTAGGTAAAGTCATAGCTTCGCGATAACCAATAATTTTTTTACCATCTTGAGGTAAATTCGGTAATTGACGCGAGCGAGCACCTGTAGCAATAATAATATGTTTGCCTTCGTGAGTTTCTGTTTTACCATCTGCTGCTTTTACCTCAACTTTTTTACCAGCCTTCACTGTAGCTGTTCCCATAATGACATCAATTTTATTTTTTTTCATTAAAAATTGAATACCCTTACTCATACCATCAGCCACATCGCGGCTACGTTTGATAACCGCATTAAAATCGGCTTTAATATTATCAGCACTAATGCCATAATCTTTCGCGTGATTTAAATATTCGAATACTTGCGCACTTTTTAATAATGCTTTCGTTGGAATACAACCCCAGTTAAGGCAAATACCTCCAAGGTTTTCTTTTTCAATAATAGCAGTTTTAAATCCTAATTGTGAAGCTCTGATAGCAGTAACATAACCACCTGGTCCGCTTCCTATAACAATAACATCGTAGTTCATAGTATGTGTTTTTTTGAGGTGCTAATATAATACTTTTTTATAACGAGTTATTCTAAAATTCACTTATTACATAAGGATAAATATAGGCTATACTGAAAATTTAGTGAATAAAATTACTACAATTAGATATTCTTTTTAAGCGTTTCTTATGAGCGAAATAAATTATTTTTTAAGAAAATGCCGAATAGGACAGGAGCGTGGGCTGTCAAAAATGCGGGCAGAGTGGCGGTGAAACGAGAATTCAAGGATTTAGCAGAGCGTAAAATCCGTAGAATTCCGTGAGGAGCGTGGGGCATATTTTTGACTAGATTTTTTGTTTCTTTTTCATTTATGGAAAAAGATAGAAATTAAAAATAGTTCACTAAATATTTATTATAGCCAAAATAAAACTTAGTACTTTTAATTAGTATTCTATGTGCAAACCTACAATTAATGATAAAAAATAAAATTTAACTTCTCGAAATAATAGAAGTAGGAAGCACAATTTTTTCAAATTGAGTATTTTCAGATTCTTTAGAATCAATCAGTTTCAATGTTAGGTTGGCCGCTGCAATACCAATTTGCTCTAAGGGTTGTGATACTGAAATAACGGGCGGTTTCACAAAATCAAATAAACTAATATCGTCAAAAGAGGCAAAAGACAAACCCTCTTTTTGAGCATCAAAACCTAATTCATTAAATACACGTAAACAAGCTGTTGCTATATGATTATTAAGAGCATAAATCGCATCAATTTTTCGTGGCTTTTTTAAAACAGAAATAAGTTTATGACGAACTTCTTCCTCAATATGATTAAAGGAAATTTCTACAACATTTTCTTTCTTATATGGGATACTAAACTTTTGAAGTGCATCCTTGTAGCCATTAACACGTTCAGTTAAAGAGCTAATATGAGAAGGGGAAATATTAAACATTAAAATATTTTTACAGCCTTTACGTATCAATATATCCGTTAACTCATAGGATCCTTGGTAGTTATTAGCCACTACATAATTTGATTTGATATCCGGTAAATACCGATCAATAAATACAATTGGATAATTTTTAAGTCGATCCCGTTTAAAAAATTCGCCCGTTTCACTAGCAGTTGCCACAATTAAACCATCTACCATTTGCTGTTCGGCAAATAAAGAAATTAATTTCTCTTCACGTTCAATGTTTTCGTCTGTACTACATATCATCAAACTATAACCTTTTTGCGCTAATTCCTTTTCAACGTATTTAGCAATATTAGAATAAAAAGGGTTAGAAATATCTGCTACCAAAAGAGCTATTAAATGGCTTTTTCCTGTTCTAAGGGCGCGAGCAAATACATTTGGTGTGTATTCCATTTCTCCTGCTTTAGCCAGCACTCTTTCTTGTGTTTTCTTGCTAATGCCATAAGCATCACCTTTGCCATTAATAACCATCGAAACCAATGTTTTGGAAACATTAAGCTCTTTAGCAATATCTTCTAAAAGTGTTTTTTTTACAGACATGTTTTATAAAAATCTAAATCCTATAAACAAATATACAAAATTCTAAACAAGTTTAGATTCAACATCTAATTTATTTAGATGATAGGCTGTATTACCTCTAAAATAGCTGGATATGTATTTTGTAATACCTGTTCATGTATTTGCGCCTTGGTAAACCATTCTACACGTTCGATGCTTTCTTCTATTTGCGGAACCAATACACCTGTATGCTTAGTTTGCATTGCATACCAAAATGTTTTTTTAAGAGCGTAGCCGCCTTTATGCTTATAAATATGGTATGTTGGGGCTAATGTTTCAGTAATTGTTAATTGGGTAATTCCACACTCTTCTTCACATTCTCTAATGCCTGCCTCTTCTGGGCCTTCACCCATATCCAATTTTCCTTTTGGTAAATCCCATTTTTTTAATCGGTATATAAATAAGTAAGCGCCATCTTTCTCTATTAATCCGCCCGCAGCATAAATGTACTTAAAACACTTTCTAAATTTTTCTAATCCTTTTTCCAAATTAACTGTTTCAATAATCAATTCTGTTAATTCCGTTTGGTTTATAAATAATTCGAACTTAGCCAGCACATCACTCTTTTTTAACAAATCGATATTTATAATCGACTGATTTTCTGAGTGTTGGTCAACTTGTTGGAGGATAATTTTTTTAGTTAAATAATATATAGTAATGTTCATAATTTGATGTGTTTGAAAGCATTAATCACCTTAAATTTGACGCCCTATGACAACAAAATCTTTTGACGATTCAGCTTCTAAAATTGCCGAATTTTTATTACAAATCAAAGCAATAAAATTACAGCCCGAAAACCCTTTTACATGGGCTAGTGGATGGAAATCCCCTATTTATTGTGATAATCGCAAAACGCTATCATATCCACAAATTCGCACATTTATTCGCCAACAATTTGTAAATGAAATAAATGAAAGATATTCAAAACCTGATGTTATTGCTGGTGTAGCCACTGGTGGTATAGCTCAAGGCGCTTTAATAGCTCAGGAAATGGGCTTACCTTTCGTGTATGTACGTAGCGAAGCTAAAAAACATGGCTTAACTAATTTAGTAGAAGGTGTTGTAGAAAAAGATCAAAGTGTAGTTGTTATCGAAGATTTAATTTCGACAGGTGGTAGTAGCATTAAAGCAATTGAAGCATTGCGCGACCAAGGTTGTAAAGTAAAAGGAATGGTAGCAATTTTTACTTATGGATTTGAAGAGGCTAATGAAAATTTAAAAAAAGCAAAATGCCCAACATCTACTTTATGTGATTATACAACTCTAATTGAAGTTGCTTTAAAACATAACTATATTACAGAAAATGATTTAGAATCATTGAACCAATGGAGAATTAGCCCATCTACCTGGAAACAATAAATCATTATTGATATGTCTTATTTCTCCTTACTTAGCGAAACTCACTCTACGAAATCAGCCACTGACGAGTTATTTGATTTCATGGGTGATTTCAACAATTTCAAACATTTGTTGCCCGACGATAAAATTGAAAATTTCGAATGCACCAACAATCAGTGCTCTTTCGGAATAAAAGGGTTAATGCCTCTTACC
Source organism: Bacteroidota bacterium (assembly GCA_025359355.1). Classification (GTDB taxonomy): domain Bacteria; phylum Bacteroidota; class Bacteroidia; order B-17B0; family Aurantibacillaceae; genus UBA4416. The sequence goes on from JANYGR010000037.1 coordinate 5,530, forward strand.
ATCAAAATAAAAGATAAAAAACCTAAATCTCAAATTACGTTTGAAACTTCAGGCTTAGCTAAATTTGTATTTACCTTGCATATACATTTATTACCAAATCAAACAACCAATGTGCAATTAGAAGGCGACATGAATCCTTTTATAAAAGCAATGGCCGAAAAACCGTTGTCAAACCTAATCAATACCATGGCTACTAAATTAGCCGCTCTTGAACTATAAACTCATCGTTTTTTTAATCTCATTTGGGAATATAATCTCAAAGTATTCTTACAAATAAAATACTTAATTTTACTAAGTGAACCGTCATTTATCTCTTCCGATTTTTAAAACCATTTCTGATTGCGCAAATCAATTAGGAGTCGACGCTTATGTTATTGGAGGTTTTGTTCGTGATATTTATTTAAACAGATCATCAAAAGATATTGATATTGTTACTATTGGCAAAGGTATTGAACTAGCAGAACTCGTTCATAAAAAATTAGGTGAGCATGCTCATTTATCTGTATTCAAAAATTTTGGGACAGCGCAAGTTAAATTAGATGATCTAGAAATCGAATTTGTGGGAGCACGAAAAGAATCTTATGATAGAAATTCTCGTAAGCCAATAGTAGAAGATGGTTCTTTAATTGATGATCAAAACCGTCGCGATTTCACGATTAATACACTTGCTATTGGATTAAGTAAATCAAACTACGGCAAATTATTAGACTCCTTTAATGGCGTAAGCGATATTGAACAAAAAATAATTCGTACGCCCTTAGAACCTGACATTACATACAGCGATGATCCATTACGT
>JANYGR010000059.1 GCA_025359355.1 Bacteroidota bacterium
AGCAACACGTATGGATGATAGAGTGAGTGAAGCAGCAATGGAAGACAGAAAAAAAGGAGGATACTTCTAAGTGACAAAAAATATAAAATGGATTGAAGAGACGAAAGTGATAGAGAGAAAAATAAATTTTTGTCATTTCGAGCTGTCATACTGAGCGGAGTCGAAGTGATAGCGGAGAATAGAAGAGTAACAAAAAGATAACAAGCAATATTAAACACATGCAACTATTAAGATTTTTTACAGCAGGAAACGTAGATGACGGAAAAAGTACGCTCATCGGACGATTATTATATGATAGTAATTCTATTTCAACAGATATTATTGAAACATTAACTCGTCAAAGTAAAACAACGGGTACTAACACCGATATTGATTTGGCTTTATTAACGGATGGTTTAAGAGCAGAGCGTGAACAAGGCATTACCATTGATGTAGCTTATAAATATTTCAGTACGGATAAACGTAAATTTATTATCGCCGATACGCCTGGCCATATTCAATATACGCGTAATATGTTCACGGGAGCATCTAATGCAAACTTAGCAATTATATTAGTAGATGCTCGTAATGGAATTACAGATCAAACAAAACGTCATACGATTATTTCTGCAATTTTAGGAATACCACAAGTATTGGTATGTATCAATAAAATGGATTTGGTAGATTACTCGGAAGAGAAATACAAGCAAATCGAATCTGACTACTTGAACTTTGTTAAACAATTGAATTTAAAAGATATTTCCTTCATACCGGCAAGTGCTTTAGCAGGAGATAATGTGGTGACGAAATCCGATAAAATGACTTGGTATAAAGGCAAACCTTTATTAGAATTTTTAGAAACCATTGAAATTGCAGAAGCAAAACAAACGAATGGGTCTCGTTTTCAAGTGCAATATGTGATTCGCCCTCAAACAGATGAGTTACACGATTATCGTGGTTTTGCAGGAAGAATTGTGAGTGGTATTTATAAAAAAGGACAACGCGTAACTGTATTACCATCTGGTATTGAAACCACGATTGATAAAATAGAAGTCAATCAAAAAGAAGTCGATATCGCTGAAACGAATACACCTATTGTTCTTCATTTAAAAGATGATGTAGATATCAGCAGAGGAAATTCGATTGTGCCAACCGAACATTTGCCAAGAACAGAAAAAGAATTGACTGCTACGATTTGTTGGATGGATAACGCAGCTTACATACCAGGACAAAAAATACTGTTACAACAAAATTCTTTTCGTACTAAAGCAATTGTAAAAGCAGTCATTAGTAAAATTGACATTCATTCGTTTAAAGCCATAGATAGTGATGGAACGATGAAACTCAATGATATTTGTAAAGTATTAATTAAAACAGCTGAGCCTATAAGCTTTGATAGCTATATTGATAACCGCAATAATGGGGCTTTTATTTTAATTAACGAAAACACCAATAACACAATAGCGGCTGGAACGATTGATTAATATGTCCCGCAGATAACGCAAATGAACGCAGATTTTTATCTGTGAAATCAGTGAGAAATTATCTAATATAATAATTCATAACTCATCATTTATAATTCATAATTAAAAAATGGAACTTATCACAACTTACATCTGCAAAGAATTTGACCTTGGAATACATAACAATATGTTTGGCGGACGAATTATGTCTTTGTTAGACGATGCCGCTGGTTCATACGCTTCACAGTTATGTGATACCCCACGTATGTTAACAATTAAGGTTGATGAGCTAACCTTTAAAAAGGCTGTGAAAGTGGGGAGCATTTTAAAAATTTATGGACGTGTGGTAAAGTTTGGAAACACTTCCTTACAACTCTATATGGAAATGCGTAAACATAATGTATACACGGGCGAGCAAGAAATTGTTACCAGTACTAATATGACTTTTGTTCGTATTGACGAAGAAGGTAATGCCATTACTATCTCTGAACGCGTGAAGTTGAGATATAATGACCGTTTAAAAAACTTTGGAAAAGGTTTACTAAATACCGAAGAAACTAGCAAAGAAAAAGAAAGAAATACTCTTATTTAATCTTCCCATTGATTGAATCTAAAAACATTTTGGATTCATCTATGTTAGCTAAAATGATTTTTGCTGTTTTTTTAATGCCAAAAGCTTTGGTAATTATTACTTCCTCTTTAAGATAAATAACAGTGTTATGATTTTCAATGACTTTCAGAAATGCCATGCTGATAGCGCTTTTTGAGACAACATCTTTACTGCTTAATTCTATATTATTAATATTTGAAATGTCCAGTTCAACATCGCCACCTAACAATCCATTTCGTAATATGACTTGTTTTTGAGTAATTAATATTGGGCGACTATATATCGCTCTTATATGGGCCAAGAGTTGTAAACATGTGTAAGCACTTAATCCTGAAAAAATCCATGCTGCCGTGGTATTCCATAATGCGAATACAAAATGCATCACTAAAGTTTCTAATAAACAAATAAATAGAAATGTATATAATACAATAATAATCCCATTTTCTTTGTGTGATGTAAATTGAAGAAAATTGTTCTTGTATTTTTTATTAAATAGATAATAAAACATGGCTATTTCTGAAGCAATAATATTGGCTACTTTTTTATTGCCAAGTACGGATGCGAGTATCAGGCGTGCATGAATTAGAAAATCAAAATGATTTTTATTTTTATTGATCAATCGAACTTGATAAAATTTCCAAATAATAAAAGTAACTAATGCTATTTCAAGTAAAGGTGCAACCCATGTTTTAATAAATTCCAGTATAGTATTATGCTGTTTGGTTAATACTATACTTGCTACAAATAATCCTAAGGTAAAAACACGAAGTACTGTTAATTTTGATATCGTACTTTTCCTTATAATAAAATAATATATTAATGGAGATAGTACTAAAAGATCACATAAAATACCAATGGAAAGTTCACTGGAATGTTGTTTAAAAATATTACAGAAAGTGATAATTATGCATGCAGCGATAATTAATGCAGGAGCACTAATAGCTAATATTAATCTTTGTTTGTTAAGAGTAGTCATACTATATGTTTTATCTTTTGTAAAGGTAGACATAATATAAGTGCCTTAAGTTTTTTTGAGCTAAGACTTTTTAAATTATTCAATTTTTATGGAGTGGGGAGTACGATTAAAAAAATAAGTTTCATTTTTTGTCTATTGTTGCCTTGTCTTATAAATTGAAGCTAACGTTTTTTAGTGATGAACTATAACTCCTATATTCTACTTGCATTGTCCAACTGTAAATATTTGTCGATAACCACTTTTCTGAGTTTGTAGAGTGTCATTCACATATATTTTTGTCGTGTATATTTTAGTTGTGTCGTGATTATATACATTTAATATAATATCACTATTTTTATCACCACAAAAAATTGTCGAGTCTGCCAACATTAATGACGGATTTATAAAAGTTCTATTATAGACTGTCCCGAACTGCCCTTGCCCTAAATTAATATTGAAGTTGGCTGAATCAGGGATTGAATTACCTGTCACCACAAACTTAACTTTACAATTCACTTGAGGCCAACCAACTGTCCCGCAAACTGTCTTTGTTTTATCGGGAATTGCAACGTCTTTTTTACACGATGTCACTATTGTCAATATTAGTATAATATATAGAGTAATTGATTTCATGATTGTTTAACGATTTTATTTAAGGATTATTGTTTACCACCATTACGCATATTTTTCTACTATCAAATATACCTTTTTTATAACGCTTTGTCAATTTTCGCTAGCGTCAATCCATTTTTTCCATGTGAAGTTTCATTTTAAACAAGCGCTCAATCATTTCTCATGATAAGTAAAGCAAGGGAAAATTCCATTTAGAAGTTTTTCCTTTAGCCCAAGATTACTTTACTTAGTTGTATTTTGACTAATATAAGTGATAATATTTATTTAAAACAAAAAAGCCTTCAGTTAATTTACCAAAGGCTTTCTCATTTTTATAAATCATTATTTTTTCTTAGCAGCGGCTTTTTTCACAGGAACTTTGCGAGGCGCTGCTTTCTTACTAGCCGCTTTTTTTACAACTGTTTTTTTGGCTGGCGCTTTTTTAGCGGTTCCTAATTTCACTACTTTAGCCTTAGTAGGTGCTTTCTTTCCCTTTTTATCAAAGGCTTTTGGCACTTGAGTCACAATCATAGCTTTTACTTCATCTAAGGTTAATGCAGTTAATTCATCAGGTGTAAATTTACCTCCACCTTCTTTAATTAATTTTAAGTTTAATTTACCAAACTTAATTTGTGGGCCCCAACGTGCATTTTCAATAGATATTTTCTCTTCTGGCCAATTTTGTATATAACGGTTTGCTTCTTTATCTAATTTTTTTTCAATTAATTCATTGATGTCTTGTTGAGATAAATTATCAAAATCGTAAGCGCGAGGTACATTAATAAACATGCCTTCGTATTTAATAAATGGACCAAAACGACCTTTACCTTTTGTTACGCCTTTACCTTCGTAATGCGCAACTGGTGCATCAGCTAATTCTTTTTCTTTAATGATTTCTAAGGCTTGTTCCATATCAACTGTCAATGGATCAATGGTACGAGGTATAGAAATAAAAGCGTCTCCTAATTTAATATAAGGTCCAAATCGTCCAACGGCTACTACCACTTCTTTACCTTCGTATTCGCCTAAGGTTAAAGGAAGTTTAAGTAAATCCAATGCGTCTTCTAATGTAATGGTATCTAAATTTTGAGTTTTACGTAAGCTTGCAAACTTGGCTACTTCACCAGTTTCTTCGTTTGTTTCGCCTATTTGCGCTAAAGGACCAAAGCGCCCAATTCTCACAATAATTGGTTTCCCACTTGCGGGATCAATTCCTAAACTGCGTTCGCCACTGGCGCGTTCGCTGTTTTCCATAGTGTGTTCTACCGTTTTATGGAATGGGTGATAAAATTCGCCCAACATCTTTTGCCAGTCTAAATGACCTTCAGCAATCTCATCAAACTCTTCTTCTACTTTAGCCGTAAAATTAAAATCTAAAATAGTTGGAAAATATTGCAGTAAAAAATCGTTCACAACCATTCCAATATCGGTAGGAAATAATTTAGATTTTTCTGCACCTGTATTTTCTGTTTTTGTTTCTTTCGTAATGTTTTGTTTCACTAACGATAAGTGAACATAGTTTCTTGGAGTCCCCTCTCTATCAGTCTTCTCCACGTAATTACGTTTTTGAACTGTACTAATAGTTGGCGCATAAGTTGAAGGACGACCAATTCCTAATTCTTCTAATTTCTTAACTAAACTTGCTTCTGTGTATCGTGCAGGATGATGCGTGAAACGTTGTGTTGCAGAAACTTCTTTGCTATCAATTTTTTCTCCAACTTTCATTGGAGGTAACATGGATGAGTTTTCTTCGTCAGAATCTTCATCGTCTGTTCCTTCCATATATACTTTAAGGAAACCATCAAATTTTAAAACTTCACCTTGAGCTACAAAAATTTCAGAAGCACCGCTTACGCTTACTTTAGCAGTTGTTTTTTCTAACTCTGCATCACTCATTTGACTGGCGATTGTACGTTTCCAGATTAGGTCATACAAACGTATTTCGTTACGTTCGCCATCAATTACTGTTCTGTCAATATAGGTTGGACGAATCGCCTCATGCGCTTCTTGTGCGCCTTTACTCTTTGTTTTATATTTACGAGGATTATAATATTTAGCCCCATAGTTTTCGTTAATAGCTTTGTTTGCCTGATCCATGGCTGTATCCGATAAATTTACGGAGTCAGTTCTCATGTAAGTAATACGTCCGGCTTCATATAAGCGTTGCGCCACTTGCATCGTTTGCGCTACCGAAAATCCTAATTTACGTGCAGCTTCCTGTTGTAAGGTAGATGTTGTAAAAGGTGCAGCTGGAGAGCGTTTAGCAGGTTTTGTTTCTAAACTTGATATGGTATAAGAAGCTACTTTGCATTTTTCTAAAAAGGTTTGCGCTTCTGCTTCTGTATTATAACGTTTATCTAATTCTGCTTTTAATAAACCTGAACCAACTGTAAATATCGCTGAAACTTTAAATGCAGATGTTGAGGTAAACTTTTGAATTTCACGTTCACGCTCTACAATTAAGCGTACAGCAACCGATTGCACACGCCCAGCAGATAAACTCGGACGAACTTTACGCCATAAAATAGGTGATAATTCAAAGCCAACTAATCTATCTAATACACGACGAGCTTGTTGAGCGTTTACTAAATTAATATCAATTTCACGTGGGTTTTCAATTGCTTTTAATATGGCTGGTTTTGTAATTTCATGAAAAACA
>JANYGR010000076.1 GCA_025359355.1 Bacteroidota bacterium
TCAATAATTAATTTTTTAGAAATGCGTTGGTTGTTTACATCAATATTAACAATGTAAATACCTTTTGCTAAAGCACCATTTTTATTTACAGTATACGATACATTTTTACCATTTATTGTTGGTGTAGTTGATTCTTCCACAACACGCCCAACAATATCCATTACCGATATTTTACTAGTTTCATTACCAGTTATTGTAAAATCAACGGTTGAACTTGCATTGGTTGGATTAGGGTAAATATTTAATCCGATTGTATTTTCTAACTCATTTAAGCCAACTGTTCCTGCTAAGTTAATTTCATCAATATAAATGTTGTTTGAACTACCAACTGTTGCATCAGCTCTAAAATAAAAGCGGAATTTCACACTTGGTTTATTATTTAATGTTGATAATAAAGCACTCGATATGTTTACTTGCTTCCATTGTGTTGCCGTTGGGACAAAAGCAGTTGATGTAGTACCCCCTGTATTTGTGGCCATTGTTGCAATAGATGGTATTCCAATAACGTTACTCCAAGTACCACCACAATCTGTACTATATTGTACTTTAAAGGTATCTACTTGAGTAGAAGTTTTTTTAGCATAAGCATACCAGTATGATAAGCTTACGTTTGTAGTGTTATGGAAATCAAAAATGGACGTTTCAAAAATATCTAAATTACTGCCAGTACTAGCCGAGGCATTGTTTAAATAAATACTTTTTGCCGTTGTATTTCCACCATTGGTTGTGTTTTGTGACCAAGCAATAGAACCTGCATTACCATTAATAATAGCAATATCACTTGGTAAACTAGCACCTTCAAAATTTTGTGCATAAGGCACTAAGATGCCTCCACCGCCATTAGTTACATTAATATACGATGTTTGATTTTTGGCATTAGTTCCATTGGCATTGGTTGCAATTAAACTTACCGAATATGTTCCAGCAGAAGGATAAGTAACTACTACCGATGTTGCAGTAGATGTTGCTGGTGTGCCGCCTTCAAAAGTCCAACTTATACTTCCTGATGTTCCTACTTGACTCATGTCTGTATATGTAAGTGTTTGTCCGGAACATAACATGGTTTTGTTTACTTTAAAATCAGCTACTGGTGTGCAAGTATAAGTTCCTGCCAATCCTGTAGCAGTTAAATTAGCTGCTGAAATAACATTATTTCTTCCTGATGTTGCACTTGTAATTGCAGATCTCATTTTAGTAACTTGCCCTTGAGTAAACATTTTTGGACAAGAAGAATAATCCATAAAGTTTTCTACATTTTGATAATAAGGATTCGCTCCAGATGTGCATATTACAGTTGAATTAGTAGAACTTGCAGGACAAGTACTAAAGTTTCCTTTCGTGTCAGGTGTATCACTTACTCCATCACCACCACTTGATGAGCCACAAGTAACGCCTGGGTTATTAGTATTACCAAACGTATGACTCAAATTTAACCAATGTCCCATTTCGTGGCTTAAGGCACGAGCGGACAAGCCTGATAATTGATCTGCACGATAAACAATGGCATCGTTAGATGCATTTGTTGCCCAAGTTCCTGGTAAATATGTGTATCCTCCAATAAAGCTACTCACTGGCGGACAAGGAGAACTTGATCCTCCATCAATACATTTTACTAAATACACATTTAAGTATTTATTAGTAGGCCATCTGTTTGTTCCTGAGCCAGAATAGTTATAAGGAGAACTTGATTGAACCCAATTAGTATTTGCATCATAATGATGAATAATTCCGTTGGTACAATTACCATTAGGATCTCTTTTAGCTAAAGCAAACGTAATGTTTGAATTAACGTACAAAGGGGAAAAAGTTGGGTCAATAGCTGATGTATCTGCCCCTAACTTAGAGTAATCTTTATTAATTTGAACCATCGCTGCAATAACAGTTGCATCGGATATATTTTCAGATCCACCTAGGTGCAAAACATGAAAAACCACAGGAATTGTATAAGTTACTGCTGCAATTTTAAACTGAGCTTGTTGTTGCATCGCCTGATGGTATTCGAGCTCCAATTGCGATTGAACCATATTGTAACGAGATCTTGCGGATGGGTCAGCTGTAAAAACCTCTTCCATGGCGGCATACGTATTACAAGGTTTAAGGGTCAATCCTTGATTTTGAAGCTGTGCATAAGAACTTAAGCATAACCCTGCTCCGGCTATAATGGTAAATAATTGTTTTTTCATGTGAGATAATTATGGTGTTTAGTTATACTAAATTTAATGATTTTTTGGCTCCGTTTTGTTAAATTCAAATTTATTACAAAATTATTTTTTAGCCCCTATTTCTTTCTGGGTAAGCGCCATCATTTGCTTCATGGTTTTATCCATACCTTCCACGCTTCCATCTAAGAAAATAACATTTCCTTTGCCTTGTTCAGCAAAGTTTTTAACAGATTCAGTCCACATACTAAACAAAATTAACGAAGAGTCTAAGTTACATTCTTGCATTTCTTTTGCCGCTTCTGCCATACCCTTCGCTACTTCCGCTCTAAATAAGGCAATACCTTGCCCTCGTAATTGAGCCGCTTCTTTTTCAGCGTTAGCAGATATTTTAATGAAATTCCCTTCAGCTTCAGCTGCTTTAGTACGCGTAATTAATAAGGCTTGTCCTTCGTTTTCAGCAGCTGCTTTTAAGTTATTACTAGCCACTACTTTTGCCATGGAGCGAATTACCTCTTCATCAAACGTGATATCATTCAATTGTAAATCGATCAAGTGATATCCCCATTCCTCAAGACTCACGTCTAACTGCTCTTTTACCGCTTCTACAATATCTCTGCGTAAAGACAGTACTTCTGATTGCTTTTTTGTAGATACGAACGCTCTTACCGAACCTTCAATGGAACGCACTAGTGCCTGCATTAAATTTTTATCATCAATAAATTTAAACGCCACGTTCTTAATAGCCTCTTCACCTTGATTAATAACTGCATATAACAACATCGCTGTGAAATTAACATTGGCTTGATCGTTCGTTACAGCCTGAAATCCTAATTCTACGCTCCTGTTTTGTATCGATATTTTTTTATACACTTTTTCAATAAAAGGTACTTTCATATTTAAACCGGGAGTTAAAATACGTTTATACTTTCCAAATACGGTGATAACGGCAACAGTTCCTTGTTGTACCGTTACAAATGATAATAAAATCGATAATAAGCCTAATACAGCAAGAGTAATAATAAATCCCATAGTTTCGTTTTTTTAAATTGTTTACGTAAATTTAAGCATCCAAATGAATAAACATCATATAATTTTATGAACGGTAACTTTCGCTATATACTAGGAATTGTATACCTCTTTTTTCATTTGAGTTGTTATTCACAAAAGGACAGCTCTAATCAGGAACAAGCTGCTTATAAAAATGGCTGCAAACTGCTAGATTCGGCTCAATATAAAGAAGCTATTGTTTTATTTAAAAAAGCCGTTAAACTCAAACCAGATTATACAGAAGCTTATAATAAAATGGCCTTTGCTAAATTGGAATTAGAGGATTACAAAGGTGCTGAAAAAGATTTACAGGCAGCTTTAAAAATAACTCCCGATAATTTTGAGAGCGAAAAAAACTTGAGTATTTTATATTACCAAACCAAACGCTACAAAGAAGCAAAAACAATGATGGATTCTGCTATTCATCAAAATGGAGATAATGCCGAATTGTACTACTACCAAGCCAAACTTATGTTTGATGGCAAAGGCTATAAAGCCGCCTATGATGCTAGTTTAATAGCAACTGAACTTAATCCGAAATATATAGAAGCAATCATACTAAAAGGCGATTGTAAATTTGCATTGAAAGAATACGCTTACGCTGTTAAAGAATTTAATGACGCTATTAAATTAATGTCGGCCGAAAAGCCCATATACGAAGCTTATAAAGCTAGAGCAAAAGCCAGATTTGAGACAAGAGATTATAAAAATGCAGTGAATGATTGGAATGTATATTTAGAAGCTTTTCCTAAAGAAGAAAGTGCGCTCATCTCTCGGGGTGCTTGTAAAATAGAAACAGCAGATAATACTGGCGCCATCGTTGATTTAGACGAGGCTATTAAGTTAAATGATAAAAACCCTGTTAGTTATAATTACAGAGGTGTGGCAAAAGGAGAGAATAAACAATTTGTGGAAGCACTAAAAGACTTAGACTATGCTATTAAATTAAAGTACAATTATGGCGAAGCGTTCGTTAATCGTGCAGCTATTAAATTTGCAAGTAAAGATAAGCAAGGCGCTTGTGATGATCTTAATAAAGCCGATAGTTTAGGGGATGAAATGGCCATTAAATTAATAGATACCTATTGTAAACATTAAAACATTTACCTTTACCGTCAATTAATATTTTTTTAATAAATGAAAACAGCCGTATTTAGAAAAGCTAATTTTAATTCCGCACACCGATTGCATAATCCAAAATGGGATGATATAACAAACACTGAAGTTTTTGGTTTATGCAATAACCCCAACTATCATGGGCATAATTACGACCTTATAGTAAAATTAGTTGGCGAAGTAAATGAAGATACCGGTTATTTATTCGATTTAAAACTATTAAATGATCTTATAAAATCCGAAATCATTAATCGGTTCGATCATAAAAATTTGAATTTAGACACGTTAGAATTTAAAAACTTAAATCCAACTGCCGAAAATATTGCTCGCATTATTTATGAACTACTCAGAAAAAAAATTGATCTGAAATTCGAACTAGAAATTACACTATACGAAACACCCCGTAATTTTGTTGTTTATCCTGTTCATTAATGTTTAGGCCTAAATACCTCTTCATTACTTCATTTTTTTCAACTTAAGCAATCTTAAGAAACAGATTGCTCGTCCTTTTTAATATACCTTCCTATAACATGATGACCTATATATATAAGAGGAATTAAAGCTAATGCTACTAATAGCTTAAACGTATAGCCCCAACTTGCATTTCGCAAAAACTCATCAAATGCCCATTTTCCTGGCAAAACAAAGGCAATATATTGAACCACAAACGTGTCTACTAACTGACTAACTAAAGTACTACCAGTTGCTCTTAACCAAATATGTTTATGACCGGTGATTGTTTTAAAAAACCAAAATACATATACGTCAACCAATTGCGATACAAGAAACGCGATAATACTTCCCACAATAATCCATTGCGATTGCCCAAAAACCTTACGAAAAGCATCATCCGATACTGGTGAAAAAGATGTAGCCTCAATATTTAAAGCAATAGATAAGATAATAAACGTAAAACTAATCAAGGCAATGGTAATGTAGGTCAATTTTCGCACGCCGTCTTTTCCAAAATATTCATTGATTAAATCGGTTAGCAAAAAAATAGTTGGCCATAAAATAATACCTATACTTTGAGTAAATAATCCAAAAAAAGTCACCAACTTCCCTCCTATCAACTCTGCTACAATGGCGTTGGTAATGAAAAATCCAGCTAATACTAAAAAAACAATATCTTTTTTATTTTTTAAATTCATCCACTACAATTTTATAGAATACTTAACGAGCTTACCTAAATTTAAAACTAAGCTGTATGCAAGATTATAAAAAATAAATTACGGTTTACACAATTTTATTAAATTTATACTCTGCAATGCATATTTATAACAAACATATATCCAAATGGTTGGCGTCCTTTGCCCTTGTATTGCTTTGCCATTTTTTTATAAATGCTCAAGATTTAAAATTTAAACATTTAGGTAACGATGCCGGTTTATCGCAAGTTACCGTTCAGTCTATATTTCAAGACTCTCAAGGCTTTATGTGGATTGGGACTCAGGATGGTTTAAACCGCTATGATGGTTATCATTTTAAAGTTTTTAAAAATAACCCTTCTGATAAAAAATCAATTTCATCTAACATCATCAATTGTATTTACGAAGATGAAAAAGGCCTGATGTATATTGGAACTCAATCTTCCGGATTATCAATTTACGATCGATATACCGAAACTTTTTTAAACTATATTCCAAACTCAACACCCAATAGCATTGCATCTCCGGCCGTAAAAAGTATTTCCTCCATTGATAAAGATCACCTCATTATTGGAACCGAAAAGGGATTGGTTATATTCGATAAAAATCGTCAAACCTTTGAATTGATTAAACCCAGCAACATTTCTGCAGACTTTTATATCACCAGTGTTTTCAGAACGACGTCCAATAAATTATTAATCGTTGCTCCCCGACATGGAATTTATGAATATAAGCCAAGTAATAAAGAACTTGTGCCTTTCTATACTCCATCGGAATTAAAAGATCCAAATGTTGACTTATACAAATATACATTGGTGACAATTGAACAAAAAGGTAAAGCCTTATACTTAGGTGCTGCTCAAGGTGGTGTTTATGTAATAAATGAAAGCTCTGGAAATTTGATTAAAAAACTTGATTTTGAAAAAGATAACTTCCTCTTAAATCATATTAGAGATATAAAACAAATTCCAAACTCTCCTTATATATTTATAGCAACACTTGGTGGGCTTATCAAATACAATACATCAACATCAAATTATAGTCTAAACAATCACGATCCTCTTGATAATAATTCTCTGATAAGTAATACCTTATTATACCTATTCATTGATAAAAATCAAAATATTTGGGTTGGCTCAGAAGATAATGGAATAGGCATTAATTTTAATTCTTACCAAACCTTTGCTCATTTTAAAAATGGAAAAACAAATGATAATAATATTATCAATTGCTTTTTAGAAACTAAAAACAAAGCCTTATACATTGGATCAAATAACGGCTTATATGAATTTAACAAAGTCACGAAATCCTTTATTAATAAAGCACTCATAGATGAATCTAATCCCACTACTATTCAATCACTATATGAAGATAACAAGGGAACCATCTGGATAGGTACAATTTCTCAAGGGTTATATACGTTTGATAGCCATACTCAAAAAACAACGAAACTCTTAGATCGTTATTTTGAAACTGCAGAAACTAATAAAATTATTGGTGATAAGAATGGTACTATATGGTTAGGCACATATAATAAAGGTTTATTTAGCATAGATCCTAATACACTAGAAACCACTCAATATTCTATCAATGAGGGCTTAAGCTCTAAGAAAATTTTATCGCTTTATTTTGATCACGAAAAAGATAAGTTATGGGTTTGTACTGGTGACGCGGGAATTTGTGTATTAGATTTTTCAACCAACGCAAAAAAACCACACATAGAATATTTAAAGCATTCTGATACAAAAAATTCCTTAAGCTCTAATATCGTTAATAATATTAGAAAAGATAAAAATGGAACATATTGGATCTCTACAACTAATGGATTGAATAACTATAACGCAAGTACTAATCAATTTAAACACTATACTGAAATTGACGGGCTAGCCAATAACTATGTATACGACGCTCTTCCTGATAATAAAGGCAATTTATGGCTGCCTACTAATAACGGACTTAGTAAATTCAATCCAAACAACTTAAATACCAATACTACATTTAAAAATTACAGTATCAGTGATGGACTTCAAAGTAAGGAATTCAACCAAGGTGCATCCTTACAATGTGCTGATGGTAGTATATTCGCGGGAGGATTAAATGGCTTTAATTTTTTCAATCCAAATACTTTATTCGAAAACAAAATAGCCCCAAATTCCTTTATTTATTCATTTTCACGTCAAGGTAAAGAAATTATCACTGATAGCTCTATGCTTTTCAAAAAATATATTGAGCTTACTTATAAGGAAAACTATTTCACGTTTGAATTAATTGCCCAAAATTATTCTTCTCCTGAAAAAACAAAATTTATGTACAAGCTTGAAGGTAAGGATAATGATTGGTCATCCCCATCCGACCAACGCTTTGTCTCATTTAATGATTTATCAGGTGGCACTTACACCTTTAAGGTAAAAGCCAATAATGCTGATGGGGTATGGAATGAAGAACCTTATCAAATTACCATTAAAGTTATTCCGCCTTGGTATAAAACACTATGGTTCTATATTATTGCAGGTATATCATCTGTTGCCTTAATTTTCGGTTTTATTAATTACCGAACAAATTCCATCAAGAAGGTAAATAAAGTATTAGAAAATAAAGTAAAAGATCGAACTAAAGAATTAGCACAAAAAAATAAGGATATTACCAGTAGCATTGAATACGCTAAGCGTATACAAGAAGCGATTCTTCCGCCTCAAGAATTAATATTTTCAAACTTTAAGAACTCCTTCATCTTATATAAACCCAAAGATATAGTGAGTGGTGATTTTTATTGGTTCGAAGAAAAGGGAGATTTTAAAATATTAGCAGTTGTTGATTGTACTGGGCATGGGGTTCCTGGAGCTTTTATGAGTATGAT
>JANYGR010000145.1 GCA_025359355.1 Bacteroidota bacterium
GTTTCTGATATTAGTTTTATCTGCTTTAAATCAAAGTATTCTAATAACCCTTCGGGTAAAACATGCTTAAATGATTCTTTATAATCCATCATATGAATTTTTAGCAAAGCTAATAAATCCTCAGATTATGGAAATGAGCCCGTTTTCGTCGTTGCAAGCGATAGCTAGGCAATCTAATCTTGCAAAAAAAGAGCCATTCTGAATAATCAGAATGGCTCTTTTATTTATATTCTAATAGTTATAATCTTAACTATCTTCTTTTTTCTTTTTCGTTTTTGGTTTAACAGTACGAACAATGATTTCTTTTTTCTCATTATCAAAATCAATTTCGATTTGATCACCTTCCGATAAATTACTTTTGATAATTTCTTCAGCCATTGGATCCTCTAAATACTTTTGAATAGCGCGTTTTAACGGACGAGCACCGTACTGTACATCATAACCCTTATCAACAATAAAGTCTTTAGCGGCATCTGTTATTTTGATAGTGTATCCTAAATTGTTTACACGTCCAAATAAGCCATTCAATTCGATGTCGATAATTTTATGAATATCATCTTTTCCTAAAGAGTTAAACATTACCACATCATCAATACGATTTAAGAACTCAGGAGCAAAGGCTTTTTTCAAAGCATTTTCTACAACACCTTTATTACTTTCTTCTACACTTTCTTGACGAGTTTGTGTTCCAAAACCAACACCTTGTCCAAAATCTTTTAATTGACGAGCACCAATATTAGACGTCATAATAATGATCGTATTTTTGAAATCAATTTTACGACCTAAACTATCTGTTAATTGCCCATCATCCAGTACTTGAAGCAACATATTAAATACATCTGGGTGCGCTTTTTCAATCTCATCTAATAACACAACTGAGTATGGTCTACGACGAACTTTTTCGGTTAATTGTCCGCCTTCTTCATAACCTACATATCCCGGAGGTGCTCCAATTAAGCGGGTTACAGCAAACTTCTCCATATACTCACTCATGTCAATACGAATTAAAGCCTCGTCGTTATCAAATAAATGTCTGGCTAAAACCTTCGCTAATTGCGTTTTACCAACACCTGTTGGACCTAAGAAGATAAATGACCCAATTGGTTTATTAGGATCTTTTAATCCAGCACGGTTACGCTGAATTGCTTTTACTACTTTTTTAAGTGCTTCATCTTGGCCAATTACTTTACCTTGTAACATCTCAACCATCTTCACTAATTTATCACCTTCGTTTTGAGATATTTTTTGTACAGGCACTCCACTCATCATAGAAACAACTTCAGCTACATTATCTTCTGTAACCGTTACACGGTTTAGCTTAGTTTCTTCTTCCCAAGCCTTTTTTGCAACTTCTAATTCTGCCTGCAAATTCTTTTCAGTATCTCGTAATTTAGCAGCCTCTTCATATTTTTGAGAACGCACCACTTGATTTTTAAGTTCTTTGATGTCTTCCATCTTTTTCTCTAACTCAATAATGTTTTCAGGCACATTGATATTAGTGATGTGAACACGAGAACCCGCCTCGTCTAACGCATCAATCGCTTTATCTGGCAAATGTCTGTCGGTTAAATAACGCGCTGTCAATGTTACACAAGCTTTAATTGCTTCTGGCGTATATACTACATTATGATGATCCTCGTATTTAGATTTAATGTTATTTAAAATCTGTAATGATTCTTCTTGAGTAGCTGGTTCAATAATTACTTTTTGGAAACGACGCTCTAATGCTCCATCTTTTTCGATATGTTGACGGAATTCATCTAAGGTTGTAGCACCAATACATTGGATCTCACCACGAGCTAAAGCCGGTTTAAACATGTTACTTGCGTCCATGCTTCCACTTGCACCACCAGCACCAATAATTGTATGAATTTCGTCAATGAATAAAATCACATCTGGATTTTTTTCCAACTCATTCATCACTGCTTTCATTCGTTCTTCAAACTGACCACGGTATTTGGTTCCTGCAACTAAAGATGCTAAATCTAAAGTAACAACACGCTTTCCAAATAATACACGTGATACTTTGCGTTGAACAATACGTAATGCTAAACCTTCAGCAATGGCGGATTTACCCACACCTGGCTCACCAATTAAAATTGGATTGTTCTTTTTACGACGAGATAAAATCTGTGATACTCGCTCTATTTCTTTTTCACGACCTACAACAGGATCTAATTTTCCGTCTTCAGCCATTTTAGTTAAATCTCTACCAAAATTATCTAAAACGGGCGTTTTTGATTTCGATTCGCCTGGCTTTTTAGCAGCACCCGCTCCACCACCTCCAGCGTTAAAAGATTCTTCATTCTCATCATCATCGTTTGATGTGGCATTTTCAATTTTGTGTGGATTCTCCATATAACCTTCTAATTCTAGTTTTGCAGCGGTATAATCAATCCCAAATTTCCCTAGGATTTTACTCACGATGTTATCATTATCTTTTAAGATACACAACAACAAGTGTTCAGTGCCTATTTGTGGCGCTTTAAATAATTTAGCTTCTAGGTAAGTAAGCTTTAATGTTTTTTCGGCTTGTTTTACTAAGGGAATATTAGCTAAGTTATTTACCTTACGCATAGATACAGGTAAGGTTTGTTCAATCATTTTTCTTAAATCTTGAGTATTGATTTTTAAATCTTTTAATAATTTAATACCAACACCTTCGCCATCTCTGATCATGCCTAACATCAAATGCTCGATACCAATATAATCATGACCTAAACGTAAAGCTTCTTCTCTACTGAAAGAAAGTACGTCGTTTACTCGTTTCGAAAATTTTGCTTCCATAATATTATTAATAGTTAGTTCTCTTAATTATTTTATTTACTGACTCAATAACACGTAATTAAATCCTATCGGTCAATGTGGCAAACCACATACTATGCCATAATCAAAAGTAACCGTAAATGTCAGTTTTGCCTATTTTTGACAGCCTTTTTTTTAACAGCAAAACTGTTAATAACTCTACAACTAAATTACTCATTTAATACCTATTTTCAAAGTCCAATAACGATTTTATGATTTTAAAAGTTGGGCTAAAAAGCGAATGAAACGCTTCCTATATCTGACAAAAATTCATAAACACTAAATTGATAAAATAATAAAATTACAAACTAAATACATAACCAAAAGAATATGAGCGGAGAGAGAATTATCCCAATTAACATTGAAGAAGAAATGAAAACGGCCTACATCGATTATTCGATGTCGGTTATTGTATCGCGTGCCTTGCCTGATGTAAGAGATGGTTTAAAACCAGTTCACCGTCGTGTGTTATACGGTATGCTTGATTTAGGAGTATTACACAATCGTCCTTACAAAAAATCTGCCCGTATTGTTGGGGAGGTTTTAGGTAAGTACCATCCACATGGTGATAGCTCTGTTTATGATACCATGGTACGTATGGCTCAGGATTGGAGCTTACGTTATATGTTGGTAGACGGTCAAGGAAACTACGGATCTATGGATGGCGATCCGCCTGCAGCAATGCGTTACACAGAAGCGCGTTTTCGTAAAATAACGGAAGAGATGATTGCTGATATCGAAAAAGATACAGTTGATTTTCGTCCAAATTTTGACGACTCGTTAACTGAACCTACAGTAATGCCTACACGTATTCCAAACTTATTAATGAATGGTGCTTCGGGTATTGCAGTTGGTATGGCTACGAATATGGCGCCTCATAATCTTACAGAAATTATTGATGGTATCTTGGCTTATATTGATGATAATAATATTGATATCGAAGGCTTGATGAAACATATTAAAGCTCCTGATTTCCCTACTGGCGGAACCATTTATGGTTACGAAGGTGTAAGAGAAGCTTTTCATACAGGTCGTGGACGTATTGTGATGCGCGCAAAAGCAAACATAGAACCAAACGGGAACAGAGAGCGTATCATTGTTACAGAAGTTCCTTATCAAATTAATAAGGCGGAGATGATTAAACGCCAATGGGAATTATGCAGCGAAAAGAAAATTGAAGGTATTTCGGAAATACGTGATGAGAGTAACCGTGAAGGGATGCGTATTGTATACGAATTACGCAGCGATGCCATTGCTAATGTAGTTTTAAATAACTTATACAAGTATTCTGCTTTACAAACATCATTCTCTGTAAACAACGTTGTATTAGTAAATGGTCGACCAGAGATGTTGAATCTAAAAGATATGATTCATCATTTTGTGGCTCACCGTCATGAAGTAGTTGTACGTCGTACGAAGTTTGATTTAATACAAGCTGAAAAACGTGCGCATATTTTAGAAGGTTTAATTATTGCTCAAAAAAATATTGAACAAGTCATTAAAATTATTCGTGAAAGCGAATCGCCAGATGCAGCAAAGGATGAGTTGATGACTGCTTTCAGTTTATCTGAAATACAAGCACGTGCTATCTTAGATATGCGTTTACGTACATTAACCGGACTAGAGGTTGAT
>JANYGR010000197.1 GCA_025359355.1 Bacteroidota bacterium
GTTAAATCCATACCTGCTTCTTTTAAAATAGCAGATACATTTTCCATTACTTTTTGAGTTTCATTTTTAATATTATCTAAAACAAGAACGCCTGTTTTAGCATCTTTAGCTACTTGTCCTGAAACAAATAACATATTGCCTGCTGGCACCATATTAGCATGACTGTATGGACCTATTGGTGCTGGCGCATTTGGAGAGGTGATAACTTTTTTCATAGAATATATTTTTTAGTGTTTATTTTTAAATTATAACGTTTTTCAGCTAATCGAAGGTTTAATTTGAAACTGTGTATACCGAAATCTTACCAAGAAAGATAAATGCTTATTAGACTTTTACAAAATGAAATTCTTTCACGAAGGGACTTTGAATTTGCAAATGCTTTAGTGTTGTCCGCATTCTGGTAGGTTTTGTTGGTGGTTATGGGGCGTACAAAAGTTTTTCTTACAATACCTAGATAAATCAAGTCTTAATTTTTAGCTCAATTAGACGTATTTTCATACCGTTTTACAATCTCTGGGTCAACATTATTTTCTCCAACTCTTTCTCTTGTTGAATAGATAATATTTCCGCCAACTCCTCTTTTCTCCTTAGTTTCAAAATACCTTATTTGTATTGGACCCCCTGGAGTTCCTTTACCAAAAACTACCTTCTCTACATTTACTATCCTACCCGTTTCGTCTTTTATAATGTTTACGTCATAAATCCAAATTTTCTCTCTTTTTTGTGACTTGGATGACTGCTGAGCAACTCCTAAGCTTGAAATTAATAGCAATACAAATAATGCAAGCTGTTTTTTATGCTGTTTCATTGTCGCTTTATTAGTTAAAAAAAATTGTACCTAAATGTGGTTATTAAGTATTACATGTTTTTGGATCAGGAAATAGCTCTATTAATATTTATAAAAAAACCCATCAAAAATTGATGGGTTTTAATTTGAAAAGATAGTTTATTAAACTTTTGCTTCTTGTGCTTTTTTAATAATGCCTTTTATCGCTTCGGTAGTTGTAGAGTTTGGTCTTTCAATAGCAGAACCAGTTGCTCTGTCCCATACTAAACTTGCTAATACACCTAAGGCACGAGACACACCAAATAATACGGTATAGAAATCATACTCATGCATACCATAATGTGATAATAAAGCTCCAGAGTGGGCATCCACATTAGGCCATGGGTTTTTAATTTTTCCTGTTGATTCTAAAATTGGAGGTGCTACTTCGTACACCATTTGTACGATTTCGCAAATATCATCATGCTTAATATAGGTTCTGTAAAAATCTTGTTGAGCTGTAAAACGAGGGTCTGTTTTACGTAATACGGCGTGACCGTATCCTGGCACAACTTTTCCTTCAGCTAACGTTTGTTTGATGTATTCTGCAATTTGCTCTTTAGTTGGTAAACCACCGCCTAAATTTTCTTTCAATTCCATAATCCAACTTAATACTTCTTGATTAGCTAAGCCATGTAATGGACCTGCTAAACCATTCATACCAGCAGCAAATGCTAAATACGGATCGCTTAATGCGGAACCCACTAAGTGAGTAGCATGAGCAGAAACGTTTCCACCTTCATGATCCACGTGAATTGTTAAATATAAACGCATTAAACGTTTCATATCAAACTCTTCGTAACCTAACATGTGTGCAAAGTTTGCAGCCCAATCTAATTTATGATCTGGCTCAATATGTGCGCCACCTTTATATTTACGGCGATAGATATAAGAAGCAATACGTGGTAAACGTGCAATTAAATTCATTGAATCTTCGTACACATAATCCCAATATTCTTTTTTATTTACACCTTTTGCGTAAGCTTTAGCAAAAACACTTTCCGTTTGCATAGCCATAATACCAATCACAAACTGTGTCATAGGATGCGCATCAGTCGGTAATTTTTCAATCACATCAAACACGTGTTTCGGTACATTGCTACGTTTTTGCCATTCGCCTGTGATAAAGCTAACATCATCTTGCGTTGGCAATTCACCAACTAACATTAAATAGAAAATACCTTCTGGCAATGGCTCAGTGCCACCTGGTGCTTTTGGTAATTTCTCACGTAATTCAGGAATAGAGTATCCTCTAAAACGAATTCCTTCTTCAGCATCTAATTTAGAAGTTTCTGTTACCATACCTATCATCCCCTTCATACCTTGGTATGCTTGGGCTACAGTAATTTCACCTAATTTTATATCACCATGATTTTTGATGATGTCTTTTATTTCTGCCGCTAAAGGCACTGCTTTCTCACGAAACTTATCTTTTAATCTGTCCATCGTATGTGTATTAAATAACAATGTAAATTTATACAGTGTATTGGTTTAAACAAATTTAATTTCAATTATTTTTTGAGAATTAATATAAATCACATATTACGTTAAAAACGCCTTAACAATAGCTTATTTATAAAGGTATTCCACAATAAGCTTATAACAGGTAAGTCTAATATTTAGAATAGAGAAAATCGCTTTTTTGTTTGGATTATGTTTATATGTTGATAAGCTCTAAATCCCTGTATTTTACCAAATAATTATACATTTAGGCGATACAAATTAGGCTTTACTTATTTTAATAAACCCAACCTACTTTTAGATAAAAAACCATAATGATAACCAAAGACACCCCTAAAAAATTATTTTTACTTGATGCGTTTGCATTAATATATCGTGCTTATTTCGCCTTTAGTAGCAATCCTCGCGTGAGCTCTAAGGGATTGAATACATCTGCTATTTTTGGTTTCACAAATACCTTAATAGAAATTTTAAATAAAGAAAAACCCACACATATTGCGGTTGTATTTGATACACCTGAATTAACACATCGACACACCGAATTTGTTGATTACAAAGCGCATCGTGAAGAAATGCCTGAAGATTTACGCACATGCATTCCTTATATTTTTCAGTTGATTGAAGGCTTTAATATTCAAATTATTAAAACCCCT
>JANYGR010000200.1 GCA_025359355.1 Bacteroidota bacterium
TACAATTATGAAGATGGATTAAGAGGTAGTGTCATTACTGATCCTAATAACAACATTTACATCGGAGGAAACACATTATCTGCTGATTTTCCAGTAACAGCAGGGTGTTTGCAGTCAACCTTAAACGGCACACAAGATGCAATAGTTGCCAAGTTCAACCCTCAATTAACATCCGCTTTTTATTGTACCTATCTTGGTGGCTCTAATCAAGATGCTGTATATAGCATTACTTTGAACGCTGCTAATCAATTATATGTTTGTGGTGGGACTGAAAGTACGGATTACCCTACTACACCTGGAACCCTTTATCCTTCAGCAATTGGTGGCATTGATGGTTTTGTTTCTTTATTTTCAAGTAATGGAAATAGCTTATTAAGTTCAACTTATTTAGGTACTCCTGATTATAATCAAGCTTTTTTTATACAAACAGATGCCCAAAACAAAGTATACATATACGGGCAAACAGAAGGCGCATACCCCGTTACTGCAGGTGTTTATAACAATGCCAATAGTGGGCAGTTTATACATTGTTTAAATCAAAATTTATCGAATACCTTGTTCTCTACTGTTGTTGGTACTGGTAGTGGGTTTCCTGATATTGTACCATCGGCTTTTTTAGTGGACGTTTGTGGCAGTATTTATATCGCAGGTTGGGGTGGTGATTTATTTGGCAATAATAATGCTCACAGTACAACCTTTGGTTTACCCATTACATCAAATGCGTTTATGCAAACTACCGATGGTAATGACTTTTATTTTTTAGTATTAGACAAAGATGCTTTGTCTTTACAGTACGCAACATATTTTGGAGGAAGCCTCAGTCTAGAACATGTGGATGGCGGCACGAGTAGATTTGATAAATCAGGAATAATATACCAAGCTATTTGCGAAAGTTGCGGGGGGCATGATGATATGCCGTCTACGCCTACAGCTTATTCAACAGTTAACGGTTCTTCGAATTGTAATAATGCGGTTGTAAAATTTTCGTTTAGTCCAAATTTAACCGTTGCACATTTAGCAATAACACCTGTAAATCCTCAGGGCTGCGTTCCTTTTACAGTAACCTTTACTAATAATAGTGTCAATGGAATAGATTATGTATGGAATTTTGGAGACGGAAATTCATCTACTACAACTGATCCTATTCATACATATACTACAGCAGGTGTTTATCAAGTTCAACTTATATCGCATAATGCAGCTACTTGTAACTTATATGACACCACATATACAACGATTACTGTATTTCCTCCGTTAGTATTAAATCCTATGCCAACAATTAATATCTGTTTAGGCGATTCAGTATCATTAAATCAACCTGCGCCAATAGGATGTACTTATACATGGTCGCCTTCTAATTTAGTTACTAATCCATTTATTCAAAACCCTAAAACAGCACCAAGCGTTGATACAAAATATATCGTGACTGTTAATCGATCTGGTTGTGTTGTAAATGACTCCGTTAATGTTTTTGTATTTAAAAATAATACAAAAATAGTGATTGATCCTAGCCATGCTTGTTTATCTGATACTGTCAAACTATCCGCTAATCAAGCATGTGCAAGCTATACATGGAGTAATGGACAATTTTCAAATAACATAACCATAACAACTCCTGGTTGGTATTATTTAACGACACAATCTACTCAAGGGTGCATAGCAAAAGATAGCATACACATCGATTCGTTATTAAAAATACCTATAGGAGATCACAGTTATTATATATGTAAAAATCAATCGTTGCAATTATTAGCATCAAGTGGGTATACGTATACGTGGGCGCCTAATTATGAAATAAATAATACACAAATTTTCGATCCAATTGTAAGTCCTAAAACAACAACGATCTATACTTTAACTTTAAATAATGGGCCTTGTCAGTCGCAAGGAACTTACTTTATAAAAGTATATCCTTTACCTACACAAACCCTCACTCCTAAATCAACTGAGGTTTTTTCAGGCGATCCTGTCGTTATCACTGCACTATCAGATACTATTAGTAACTGGGAACCAGCAACTTATTTAAGCTGTTCATTTTGCAATCAACCCATTTCCATTCCAGATAATAATATCATTTACTACTCAACGGTTAAAAATAAATATGGATGTGTATCAAAAGATTCTGTTATTATTAAAGTCATTCCAACACTCTATATCCCAAATTGTTTCACACCCAATGATGATAATTTGAATGATATTTTTAAACCAGAATATGCCGGCTATACAGACATCGAACTTTTAATTTTTGACAGATGGGGTGAACAGATTTTCAAAACGACCGAACTACATGGTGGTTGGAATGGCAAAAGAAAAGACACTCCTTGTCAAATCGGTGTTTATACATATAAATTAACTGCGACCGATTACAATAAACAAACTATAGAAAAAATTGGACACGTCACATTATTACGTTAACCTAGCATAACCTTATTCTTCAAACCGTTTTTCAAATGCATCCATAAACCAGTCTGGTGGTAAGGTTGGTTTCTTTTTAACTCCATCTACAAACACTAACGTTGCTGAACCAGTATTTAATAATTCATTTTTTTGATTAAAACATTCGTAATGAAATGTAATGCGAACACCTGGTACTTCTTTAATAGACGTCACAACACGTACTTCATCATCGTATAGCGCAGGTTTTTTATAATTAATCGTTAAATTAATTACGGGCATTAATGTGCCACTTTCTTCCATAGCTTTATAACTAATGCCTAAACTACGCATTGCCTCCACACGGCCAACTTCATAATACTGCGCATATACGCCGTAATATACATAGCCCATTTGGTCTGTTTCTC
>JANYGR010000210.1 GCA_025359355.1 Bacteroidota bacterium
AAACGATAATTCATAAAAAGCAAAAAACAAAAAACAAAAAGCAATATTACTCTAATTTGCCTTTTGCTCCTTGTCTATTAATTTTTGTCTTTTGTCTTTTAACTTTATGTGCCTGTGTAAAAGACACTCCTCCTTCACCAACAACAACGGTTACCAGTATCAACTCCAATAATAAAGTATATGTTATTAATGAAGGTCAATTTACGCACGTGCCTGGAAATGCCAATATTTCTTTATATGACGCCACTACGGGAACGGTAATAGAAAATTTTTACAGTCAACAAAACAGCAATGCGGTATTAGGAGATGTTTGCCAAAGTATGACTAAATATAACAACAACTATTATTTAGTAGTCAATAATTCTCATAAAATAGAAGTCACGTCTGCTTACGATTTAAAACAAACAGCAACAATTACTGGATTTAATTCTCCTCGTTATATATTACCTATAACCTATAATAAGGCTTATGTGAGCGACTTATATGCAAGCACAATACAAATAGTTGATTTGAATACAAATACGATTACTGGTTCAATCGCTACTTATAGTACTACCGAAGAAATGGTTCTTATTTATAACAAAGCATTTATTACAAGTCCAAGTAACAATTATTGTTATGTTGTTAATACCATTACTGATTTAGTTACCGATAGCATTAATGTTGGCAAGGGAGCGTCCAATATCATCATCGATAAAAATTCTAAAATATGGGTATTAGCGAGTGGCAGTAGCACGGCAAGTCAGGTTGGTAAATTAGTACGTATTAATCCTGTTACGTTACAAATAGAATTAAGCTTAACCTTTACATCAACCGATAGTCCCAATCAATTATGCATCAACAAAACACGCGACACGTTGTATTATTTAAATAAAGGCATTTTTCAATTTCCCATTATTAGTGGCGCCCTGCCTGCTTTTCCCTTGGTTAACCAAGGCTCAAAAGCATACTACGGTTTAGGTATTAATCCTGTTGATTATAACATTTATGTAAGCGATGCCATTGATTACCAACAAAAATCAAACATCGAAATCTATTTGGTAAACGGTAGTTTCAAAACAAGCTTTCATGCGGGTTATATTTCAAACGGTTTTGTGTTTGAGTAATATCAATTATAAAAAGATATCAAAAAAAAGAGGCTGTA
This sequence comes from Bacteroidota bacterium, assembly GCA_025359355.1. Lineage (GTDB taxonomy): Bacteria > Bacteroidota > Bacteroidia > B-17B0 > Aurantibacillaceae > UBA4416. The sequence continues at coordinate 1,145 of JANYGR010000210.1, forward strand.
TTCAAATGAATACAGCCTCTTTTTATTTATTATATAACTAATTAAGCTACTCCAGTTTTTCTAACGCCAGTTGTTTTCTTAACACCAGTACTTGTTTTTGTTTTAGTTGTGTCTTTAGTAGCTGTTTTTTTAACAGTTGCTTTTTTCTCAGTTGCTGCTTTTACTTTTTTATCAGTAGCATCATCTTTTTTATCAGCTTCTTTTATTTTTAAGTTACCTGTAGTTTGTAAGCCATTATACCAATTAAATAACTTACGCATATTACTTGTGTAAACACGCTCTTTATCATATTCAGGTAATACTGCTTCAAAATATGCTACTACTGCTTTATCATCTGCTTTTGAATCGATGCAAGCACCACCTTTTTCTTTATCAAAGATTGAATGCATGATTTCCGAAACAGGCTTATCGTCGCCGGTTGTAAACATGCTAATGTCTTCTAACGAACTAACTTTAGCTGTAGAGCTAATAGATGTACGTTTTTTATCGTTTAAGTTTTCTACAATAATTCCATTTTTAGATTGCGCTACAACTTTATATAAACCTGGTTGTCCGCTAATAGAGATAATTCCTGATAAGTCAATCATATTAATATTTTTTTAGATAGCAAAAATAGCATTTTTTTTAGAATTTAACTCATCTCCGTAATTTTAATTTTTTCAACCTTTTTATAGCTTTATAGTGCTATTTATAAACAAACAGACAATATGCTATAATTTATAGCAATTTTAAGCTACATATTATAGTACATTTGTTTTACCATGGTAACTATTTCTAAATTAACACCGCATCAAGAAGCTCGCGTATTGTTTGTTGATATGAACAGCTTTTTTGCGAGTTGTGAGCAACAAGTCAATTTTTACCTGCGCAACAGGCCTGTGGGCGTTTGTGTATATCCTGGTAAGTTTGGCTGCATCATTGCACCAAGCATAGAAGCAAAACGATTTGGTGTAAAAACTGGTATGCGTTTAAACGATGCCATGTTATTATGCCCACAATTAGTACCATTAGAAACAAATCCCGAACGCTACCGCCAATTTCATGTCAAAATAATGACTGTTTTAAAAAAGTATAGCAACGATGTTTTTCCCAAAAGCATTGATGAAGCCATTGTTGATCTCACTCATTATTCATTTGTGCATAAAGATGTATTGCAAGTTGCGAAAGCCATTAAACAAGACATTGCCAACGAAGTGGGCGATTGGCTCAAATGTTCTATTGGTGTAGCTCCTAACTATTTTTTAGCAAAACTAGCCTCTGATATTCAAAAGCCGGACGGCTTAACCATTATTGATAGCCAAAATATAGATACCGTTT
>JANYGR010000263.1 GCA_025359355.1 Bacteroidota bacterium
GTAATATATTCTTTACTTGGGTTCATTTGATACTAAAATTTATAAATGAAAAATTACCAACCAGTTTTCACTAATTTAAACTCGAGGTATTTGTAAATAGAAAGTGCTTGGTTTTCAAAACCTGTATAAGTATCAGGTCTGTAAAATTTAAAATCAGTAGATAATCCTTTGCCTGGAATCTTATCCAAATTCAAGAAAAAATTAGGCCCTTGGTTTTTTAAATTTGATAAATAATACGTAGCAATATCAAAACCTTGAAAATAATAATCTGACGGATCTGTAGAAAACACATCCTGATATTGCCTTGCTAATTGCCGAGTAGCGGGGTTTTCATAATCTACATGATTAGCGGTTGCAAAATGAAATTGCAATTTATTCAAATATCCTTGGTCTAAATTATCAATGCTGGTGACGCTATTAAAGCCAACTAAAACAATATTCTTTTTTTCTGAAAAGCTCGCTAACTGAGTAATGAAGTCTTGCAAGTACACATGGTTATTAGTTAACACAACCACCACATTTCTTTTACCTTCTACATAAGCCGCTTTTACACCTGCAATTCCTTTCACTACTTTGATACTATCTTTTATTGTTTTTCCTTTCAATAACAAATTGTCGTTGTATTCACTTTTAAACGTTTTAAGATAAGGTAAGTCTTTTGGAACCGTATTCACAATCATAATGTTTGACGAACTCATCAGCGAATCTGAACAATAGTCTGCTAAGCCTTCGATCAATGTATATTGAGACGGATTAATTTTACTAGCTAAGGCATTATTATATAATATTTTATTTTGCTGAGTCAAAGGAGATACAACTGGAATACTCAATGCTTTAGCTCTGCTCGACATCAATTTAAATTCCGCCGAATACAACGGACCAAAAACAGCGTCTAATTTTTTAAAGTCGTATGATTTACAAAGTGTTTCAATTTTTAAAGAATCTTTTTCGTCGATATCAAATAAACTCAACGATACATCAAAATCCTTAGAAGATAAAGAATCAACTGCTTTTTTAAATCCTGTATAAAAATCCATCGCTAATGCCTGCGTTGAAGGGAATGATGCCTTTGCACGGGCCAACTCATCGATGTTGATCATATCTAATTCTGCTAATTTGAAAGGCAGTAATAACCCAATGTTATACGCTATTTTTTTGGGTTTATTAAATACAATGGTATCATTGTTAGTAGAGCCAAATGTACTATATGAAGTACTAACGACTTGATCTTTTATTACATTACTAGTTGCAGTAGTTGCTTTTTTTTGTGGAATTTTTAAGAGTTGGCCTTGCTTGATACCATCCTTTGCTAACGGATTACTCGCAGTAATTTGACTTTGCAAAACATTAAACTTCACTGTTAATCCATACAACGTTTCGCCTTGATTCACAGTATATAAAATTGTATCCTTTAATCCTTGTGTTGTAGTCGTATTATTTGAAACAAATTTCTTTTTCTCTCCAACGATTAAATACTCCCCCTCTTTAATTCCCTTACTAATATTAGGATTCAACGTATTAATGATTTTATCATCAATATTATATTTTTTTGTAATGGCATAAACCGTCTCTCCTTTTTGTATTTTATGATACACATATTTATTTGTATCAATAGCTACTGATGTTGTTTTCATCAAACTCTCAAAAGGAATTTTTAATTCTTGTCCTGCATTAAGTCCATCAATGGCATCATCATTTTCTGCTAAAATAGAATTGACATCCATATTGTATGTCTTTGCAATGGCGTATAAACTCTGGCCTTTTTCTACTTTGTGGATATAATATTTTTTACCATTAATGGTTTTGATATCAGTAGACTTTGTTTGTGCAGTAAAAAAAACAGGCAATAAACAAAATGCAAAAAGCAATTGCATCATGAAATATGTTTTATTTTTTTTATTCATTTTTTTATTCAACATTTAAAATTTATCTGCCGATAGCTATCGGCACAACATTCAATATTACTCCCACTCAATAGTAGCAGGCGGTTTAGAGCTAATATCATATACTACTCTATTTACCCCTTTTACTTTATTGATAATATCATTGGATACTTTTGCTAAAAACTCGTATGGTAAATGACACCAATCCGCCGTCATTCCATCAGTTGAAGATACTGCTCTTAAAGCAACTACTTTTTCGTAAGTACGTTCATCGCCCATTACACCCACACTTTGTATCGGTAATAAAATAGCGCCTGCTTGCCATACACTGTCATACAAGCCTGCCGATTTTAATCCATCAATAAATATGGCATCTACGTTTTGTAATAATTCTACTTTCTCTTCCGTAATGTCGCCTAAAATACGAATGGCTAAACCTGGTCCTGGAAAAGGATGGCGCCCAATTAAAGCATCATCAATACCTAAAGCTTTTCCTACTCTACGAACCTCATCTTTAAATAAACTACGTAAAGGCTCAACAACAGAGAGTTTCATATAATCAGGCAAACCACCTACGTTATGATGAGATTTAATAGTAGCAGAAGGCCCGTTAACAGAAAGGCTTTCAATCACATCAGGATAAATAGTTCCTTGTCCCAACCACTTAGCATCTGTTACTAATTTTGATTCATCATCAAACACGTCTACAAAAGCTTTACCAATGGCTTTACGCTTGGCTTCTGGGTCAGATATATTTTTCAGTGCATCATAAAAACGTTGTTTAGCATTAACGCCTTTTACGTTTAGTCCCATGTGTTTATACGAATCTAATACATTTTCAAATTCGTTTTTACGCAATAAACCGTTGTCTACAAAAATGCAATGAAGATTTTTGCCAATTGCTTTATGCAGTAAAACAGCTGCTACCGAGCTATCTACACCACCCGATAATCCTAAAATTACTTTATCGTTACCAATTTTTTGTTTTAACTCAGCAACAGTTGTATCAATAAATGAGGAAGATGTCCAGCTGCCTTTGCAACCACAAATATCTATCACGAAATTTTTTAATAACTGTGCGCCTTCTAATGAATGATATACTTCCGGATGAAATTGTATGCCCCATGTTTGTTCGTTATTTACAGAAAAACCAGCAACTTTCACATCATTCGTAGACGCGACAACTGTATAATGATCAGGAATACTTAAAATGGTATCAGCATGGCTCATCCACACTTGAGAGTTGTCGCTTATATTTTTAAACAAAGGATTTGTGGTATCTACAAATTTTAAATTAGCTCTGCCATATTCTCGTGAATTTGATTTACCAACTTCTCCTTCATAAAAATGAGCCAATAACTGCGCACCATAACAAACACCTAATAATGGCAACTTTCCTTTAATAGCTGATAAATCAGGTCTTAAGGGATTTTCTTGACGAACACTATGAGGAGAACCAGATAGAATAACACCTTTGATGTCAGGCGTAATTTCAGGGATTTTGTTATAAGGATGAATTTCACAATACACGTTTAATTCGCGCAAACGACGTGCTATGAGTTGAGTAAATTGTGAACCGAAATCGAGGATTAAAATTTGTTCTTGCATAGGCTAATTAATAGCTAACAAAGATAGTTAAGTATTTGGGTTTAAAGGAATGCAAGAAGAAAAAACTATGATAAAAAAATTAATCTTTACTTCTCATAAATCTGATGAGCGTGTAAGCACCTAAGCAGAAAATACCAGCTACTAAAACAAGAATAAAATAATCACCAATTTCTAAATCAGATTGCATATTAAGCTGCTAGTAAATTATTTTTCACAGCAAACATCACAATACCCGCTGTATTAGGGATATTAAGCTTTGCCATAATATTTTTACGATGTGTATTTACAGTATGTGTACTTAACTCTAATTTATCTGCTATTAATTTATTAGATAATCCTTCTGAAATCAAACGGATCACATCAAGTTCTCTATCAGTAATTCCTAAGCCCTGACAAGAAACTTTATCCAATTTAGGACGCATCACTTCTAATTCTTCCGAATTAGCTAAGAAATAAGCTACTTTACCACATAAAAAACGTTCGCCGTTATGTGTTGCATGTAAGGCTTCTATAATTTCTTCTTTATCGCACTCTTTTAATAAATAACTTCTTACACCCATATCCAGTGCAGATTGCATTTCGGGTCGACTCATATAATCAGTAATAGCTAATACCTGAAGACGCTTGAAAGTCTTAGTTAATATGGAAATTTGCTTAGAAGTAAAATTAAGAGATTGAAAATCGAGTACCAAAATTTTAGGCTTGCTCTTTTTAATAACAGATACTAAACTTTCAAAATCGTCATTATCTGTATAATCAACCTCAAAATTTGAAGACTCACTTAATAAAGTAAAAAGTCCTAAACGACTTAGGTAATTTTTATCAGCTATTAATACAGAAATCATTTTCTTATTTAGATTAATTTTAAACAAAGATACTTATCCATTTTTAAAATCAAAATCTATATTTCAAAAATTAATCAACAATATATTGAATAGTACTTATTATAAATATACAAAACTTTCTAAAACCCATTTCACGTTCAGAATAACGCTTCATCATATCTTAACCAAAAAAATTCTTACTTTTACTTACTATGGCAAATGTTATTACACTCTTTAAGCGCTTAACCCATTTTTTAAATTATAAACTTTGGCATGTTCGGTTGGATAAACTCAACAAAAAGCACAGTTTTTTATATAAGCAACTACGTATTTTCACCCTAGCCATCAAAGGTTTTAATGAAGATAATTGTATGTTAAAAGCTACGGCACTTACTTATTATACGTTATTTTCTATAGTGCCCGTTATTGCTCTGGCCTTTGCTATTGCCAAGGGATTTGGGTATCAAGAAACTTTACAACAACAAATTCTCAATGACTTTAAAGGGCAGAAAGATGTAATAACCCAAGTGTTTGTGTATGCGGATAAAATGCTTGATAATACCAAAGGAGGTGTTATTGCTGGCGTTGGTATTGTTTTATTATTATGGACTGTGATTAAACTATTGAGTAGTATCGAAAATAGTTTCAAT
>JANYGR010000025.1 GCA_025359355.1 Bacteroidota bacterium
AGTGATTGTGTTTTCATAAACCAACGATAAGGTATTATAATCAAAGCCTTTCACATTTTTCTTGAAACTATTTTCTAAGGCTGATGTATTATTTTTAAGTGCTATTAAATTTTTGTAATGAGCAATAAGCTCTGCAAAATCGGGATATAATTTTTGTTCATTGAAATGTGCTTCTACGTGCTGTAAATAGGCTAACAGTACATATTTTTTATATTCAAAATCGATAAGATTTTCTGTGATCCAGTTTTCAGATAAGGTTGCCATACATCTTATACGGACACATGAAATAAAAAGTTACTTAAGTTTACATAAAATGTCTAAACTAAAATTTATGAATTATTTTATTTTTATCTTTTTCCATAGATGAAAAAGAAACAAAAAATCTAGTCAAAAATATGCGCCACGCTCCTCTCTGAATTCTACGGATTTTACGCTACCGCTAAATCCTTGAATTCTCGATTCACCGCAACTCTGCTCGCATTTTTGACAGGCCTGCGCTCTTATTCTATTCGATATTCTCCTAAAATAGTATCTGTTTTGTTTGTAAGAAGTGGTTATAAAATGATTAATTTTTTATTATTATATTTAAATCAACTATTCTACTATCATTTTTTTAACACCTAATGTATTTTTACAATGTGTTCTAATGTAATAAATACCAGAACTTAGGTTTAAGGTTAATTTTAGTTTATCGGAATTTGTTTTTTGAGTGTATATAATTTTCCCCATTACATCTATTACTTCGATGATTTTTTCAGTTTGAGGATCATTAAATTCTAAATTAAATGTTCCGTTATTAACACTAGGGTATAGGCTATAATTGTACATAGTTGGAGATAACTCTTTTGTTCCAGTAATAGTACTGATGCTACTTTCCCAGATACCTCTTCCAAAAGTAGAAATGTAAATTTTGTTTAAGGCTGCGTTAAATTCAATATCCGTAATGATTACATTAGGTAAACCAAAACTATTATTTATCCAAGTAGTTGTGCCAGAGTAAAGAATATAAACGCCAATATCTGTTGCAATCATCAAATGATTTGTCCCTGGAATTTGTTTGATGCAGTTAACAGGTAAGTTTGGTAAATTGTATGAAATGTTTTGCCAAGTTGTACCACCATTTATTGTTGTATAAACTTTATTAACTGCTGTAAATCCTGCCATCGCCACATATACGATGTTGTCATTTGTTTCATTAATTTCTATACTTGTATAATATAAACTGTCGGGTAAATTATTAGTAACGTTTGTAAATGTTGTACCACCATCGGTTGTTTTAAAAATAATACCATTCAATCCATTTTCATACCTTACTCTTCGTGCAGCATATAAGACTTGACTATTAGAATTAGAAACTGCTAAGGCAGATATTTCTGTATTTTGAAGCGTTATAGAATTTGTATAAATTGTAGCTAATCCCGACCAAGTTTGCCCTCCATCAGTTGATTTCACAACATTCTCATTGCCAATATACATCACGCCTGGCGTGTTGTAATCTGCAATAATAGGCGTGGTCCATTCGGCTTGTTCACTATTCAGATTCGTAAATGGAGCAAAACTACTGTTGCCATTATCATTGCTGTAATAAAAATTTCCATACTGACTAGAACCTATTATTTCATTTGGATTTAAAGGATTTAAACAATTGTCCATACCATCACCTCCAAAAATAGTTGACCAATTTCCTGCATTAAAATACATGGATGCGTTATCTTGTGCACCTGCAATGACTTGCTCTGTGGTTGTTTTAGAGCTTGATAATTTATATAAAGAAGAAACTTGAATATTATCATTCATCTTTGTCCAAACAGTAGGCCAAGCAGTAGTGCTCCATGTATCTATCACCATGCTTGTTGTTTGATAAACGCCGCCATCGCTACATACAAAATAATTTCCTGTAAACGGATTTCTATTTATAAAATGAATATCACCATGAAGTGTAGCTCCGTATTGTGTAGTCCAATGCGAAATAGGATTGAAGGTATTAGCACCATCAATAGAACCCCATAAATTGACGCCACCTGTGTATACTTTATTCGGATTTGTAAAATCGACGATAAAGCCAAGGTCGTAGTTCCCTTGTCCGCCAGGATTACCGCCTGTTCCACCTTCTAAAATATTATCGTTTGGTGGAATAAAAGTCCAACTCAAACCTGCATCAGTTGATTTATAAATACCAAATAAACCACCATTCACATCTACACATAAAGCATAAATGTAATTAGGGTTGGATGGCGCAATAGCTAATTTTACACGTTGTATATTATTTGTTAATGGCATATTGGTTGTGAGCATCGTCCAAGTATTTCCAAAGTCGGTTGATTTGTAAACGCCTGCATTACCAATGTTTGAAGTCATAACCCAACCCGTTGACGCATAAAGAACCGCAAGGTTTGATGGATCTTGCTGCATATCCCAAAATAATGAATCTAATTTTTTTACCCAAGTTGTTCCTCCGTTAGTTGATTTGTACATGCCACTTACGCCACACGCCACTACATCATTAGTGTTAGCTGGGTTAATTAATACTTTGCGAATTAAAGATGCGTCGCCATTTGTTAAGTTGTAAGTTAATCCTGTGGGATTCCATGTTAAGCCACCATCTGTTGTTTTATAAACGCCTAATCCATAATGCGTATTTCGTTTACGGCCATTCAAATGTAAGCTAACACCTATATATTCAAAATCACATACTGAAATATACATTTCGTTGGGATTGGTTGGATTGATTGTAATATCACTAATTCGAGTGATTGGTAAATTATCGGTTAAGGGTGTCCATGAAACGCCATTGTTAGTCGTTTTCCAAACACCGCCTTGAGCAACACCTACAAAAAATGTATTAGGATTTGTTGGATGAAACGTAATACAATTGATGCGACCAATCCCATTTTCCATATAACCGGTAAGATTATTAGGTAATACATTAGGCCCGAATGGCGACCAACTCGCTGAGGAATTAGCTTGTGTCATTTGTTGTTTATAGTTTGCCATTGCTATGGTGGCATTCACATATTCATCAAAGCCCGCTGGCTCACCCTTTGCATTGGTGTGAAGCTCCATTTCTTGTTCCCAGCGTTTATAGCTCTTCCAATATTTTTGTTTAGATAAATCAGTTGATTTTTTGAAATCATTGAATTGAGTTTTTAACTCTTTAAAGGTTAAAGCCCTATTGGTTGGGTTTTTAAGAAACGTTTGAGAAATAATAGAATGAAATGATATACAGCAGAGCAGTATCGTTATATGTGTTTTCATATTGTAGATGTTAAAAGCAATTTATATTCTAATTTACAATTTAGTTTGTAAAATAATTTTTAAAAATGAGACATATATATAATTCCTATTATAATAGGTTTTATACCTCTTCCGTCTAAAAATAGATGTTCTACTCAAAAAATCGCCTATCTTTGTAACTTCAAATGTGGTGGAACGGTAAGTTTATTGGTGAGCTCAAACAAAAGCAAGTAAACCTTAATACAAGTGTATTTATTTCGGGTTTACGAGGGAGTTCTTTTGCCTTTTTGATAAATGATTTATTTCAGAATACCAATTCAAATTACGTTATTATCTGTAACGACAAGGAAAGAGCAGCTTATGTCTTAAACGATTTACAAGCCTTATTACCTGAAAAACATATTTTATATTTTCCAGAGAGTTATAAAGTTCCATACAAAGAAGAAAAAACAAGTAACGCATCTGTTCAAGAACGAGCCGAAGTATTGAGTCAATTAAGTAAAGAAAATTATTCGGGTATTGTTGTAACTTATGCTATTGCCTTAGCAGAAAAGGTAGCTTCCAAATCTAGCTTAAATAAAAATACTCTAGTTATTAAAAAAGGCGATAAATTAAGTATCGAATTTATTGAGGAATTTTTAATTAGTTATGATTTTGAATTATGCGATTTTGTTTCTGAGCCTGGGCAATATGCCGTGCGTGGCGGTATTGTGGATGTATATTCCTTTGCGCATGAAATTCCTTATCGTATAGAATTGTTTGGGAATGATGTAGATGCCATTAAATCCTTTGATCCTGCAACACAACTCTCTAATCATACGTATGATTTTGTAACGATTATTCCAAACATTCAATCTAACCAAGTGATTGAAGTGCGAAAACCCATCTTTGATTATTTTACAGAAGATACTGTTATCTGTTTTGATGATGTGATATTAAGTAAAGATGAAATCAATAAGCAGTTTGAAAAAACAGAAAAAGCATATTCGAATTTAACTGGCGAAATAAAACATTTACCGCCTCACGAATTATACATTAATGCCGAAGATTTTTTAGCGCTCATCAAACCCTTTCATATCATCGAATATGGCTTAACGGCACATATTGCGTCGCAGGAAGTAAGCTTTAATCAAAGTCAGCAACCGCAGTTCAATAAAAATTTTGAAATGCTGATTAACGATCTTAAAGCGAATAAAGCCAAAGGATATAAAAATTATTTAACAACCGATAATAGTAAACAAGCCGAACGCTTACAGACTATTTTCAACGACATACTTTCTAAAGAACACCGCACTTACGATAGTTTAATTGAGCATGTGAAGATCAATATCCACGAAGGATTTATTGATCATGATTTAAAAATTGCCTGTTACACTGATCATCAAATTTTTGAACGTTATCATCGTTTTCATTTAAAAGAAACGCGTTATAAAACTTCGGAATCGTTAACTTTAAAAGAAATTTTATCGCTTAATCCTGGAGATTATGTAACGCATATCGATCATGGTATTGGGCGTTTCGGAGGTTTAGTGAAAATTAATGCCAACGGAAAACAACAAGAGGCTGTTAAATTAGTGTATAAAGACAACGACTTTTTGTATGTGAGTATTCATAGTTTGCACCGCATTAGTAAATATACTGGTAAGGAAGGTAACGTGCCTCGTATTGATAAAATTGGCTCTACGACTTGGAGTACACTCAAACAAAAAACAAAAAAGAATGTCAAAGAAGTTGCTTACGATTTAATTAAATTATATGCTAAACGTAAAGCCCAAGCTGGACATCGTTTTTTACAAGATAATTATTTGCAACACGAATTAGAAGCTTCATTTATTTATGAAGACACACCCGATCAAAATAAAGTAACACACGATGTGAAGCGAGATATGGAAAAACCACATCCGATGGATAGATTAGTGTGTGGTGATGTGGGTTTTGGTAAAACAGAAATTGCGATTCGTGCTGCATTTAAGGCGGTGTGTGATAGTAAGCAAGTTGCTATTTTAGTACCCACAACTATTTTGGCGTATCAACATTACAAAACATTTAGCGAACGCCTAAAGGACTTGCCTTGTACAGTAAGTTATATCAACCGTTTCAGGACAGCGAAGGAAGTAAAAGATGTTTTAGAAAAAACGAAAGAAGGTAAAATTGATATTTTAATTGGTACGCATAAAATTGTTGGAAAGGATGTGAAGTTTAAAGACCTTGGTTTATTAATCATTGATGAGGAACAAAAATTTGGTGTTGGTATTAAAGACAAATTGAAACTTTTTAAATCTACCGTTGATACTTTAACACTTACGGCAACTCCCATACCTCGTACGTTACAATTTAGTTTAATGGGTGCTCGCGATTTATCTGTCATATCAACGCCTCCAGCCAATCGTTATCCAGTGCAAACGGAGTTGATGACTTTTAGTGAAGAAGCCATTAGAGATGCTATTGCTTATGAATTGAATCGTGGCGGACAAGTTTACTTTGTACATAATAAAGTTCAAAATATTACAGAAGTAGCAGGTATTATTCAACGCTTGGTACCAGAGGCTCGTGTGACTTTTGGACACGGACAAATGGATGGTGATAAATTAGAAGAAACGATGCTTGCCTTTATAGAAGGCGAATACGACGTGTTAGTTGCTACTACTATTATAGAATCAGGTTTGGATATTAGTAATGCTAATACAATTATTATCAACGATTCTCAAAATTTCGGATTGAGTGATTTACATCAAATGCGAGGTAGAGTTGGGCGAAGCAACAAAAAAGCGTTTTGTTATTTACTGACGCCTCCGTTTATTAATTTAACAGAAGAAGCACGTAAGCGATTGAAAGCCATAGTTGAGTTTAGTGATTTAGGATCAGGGTTTCAAATTGCTATGCGCGATTTAGACATCCGTGGTGCAGGAAATTTATTAGGTGGCGAACAGAGCGGATTTATAAATGATATGGGCTTTGACACCTATATGAAAATATTGAATGAAGCCATTGAAGAATTAAAACAAGAAGATTGGTATAAAGAAATAGCGGATGATGCTTCTGGAAATACAGATAAATCAGTATTCTCAAGGCAGTTTGTAAAAGAAACTATTGTTGATACAGATTTAGCATTATTGATTCCTGATACCTATGTGAGTAATTTAACGGAGCGTTTGTTATTGTACCGTGAGTTAGATAACATTACTAAGGCTGAAGATTTAGTGGTATTTGAAAATAATTTACGTGATCGTTTTGGCCCAGTACCTATTGAAGCTTCCGAATTAATTAATGTGGTGCGTATGCGTTGGGCAGCCATGCCATTAGGTTTTGAGAAAATTACGTTGAAGAATAATAAAATGCTTTGTTATTTTTTAAGTAAACAAGACAGCGATTATTATAACTCACCAATGTTTAAAGGCGTAATGTTGTATGCGCAAAAAAATCCTAACCGTAGTGCACTGAAAGAACAAAATAATAAACTGTGGCTAACGATTGAATACGTGAAAAGTGTGGACGAAGCCATCGTTGTTTTAGAAAAAATTTCAGCCATGATCGTTGTTCCTAAAGACGAATTAGTTTAAGGTTTAAATTCAATTATTATAGGATATGATTAAACGTTGTCGCGGTTAAACGTTGTCGCGGTTACGTTGTCGCGGACTTGTAGTCCGTGACCAAATAACTTGTAATAAGTTGTTGTGGACTTGTAGTCCGTTACCACTTCTATTATATACACTTCGTTGTCGCGGACTTTTAGTCCGTGACTTCTATTACTACAATATATAAATCCACTTAAAAATAATTATATTTGTTTTATGTCTACCAAGTATAAAGCTACTATTCCCGATAAAGCTTATTTCATCACAATCACTTGTGTAAATTGGATTGATATATTTACAAGACTAAAGCAACGTTATGTAATTATAAATTCTTTAAAATATTGCCAAACACATAAAGATTTAGAAGTGTTTGCATATTGTATTATGCCAAGTCATTTGCATTTAATTTGCTCTGCAAATAACAGGAAATTGTTGTCGGATGTTATGAGAGATTTTAAGACATTCACGTCTAAACAAATTATTGAAACTATTAAAAATGAACCTGAAAGTAGACGGGAATGGTTATTGGAAATGTTTTCTAAAGCCTGTGAACACTTAGCTCGAAAACAAATGTATAAGGTTTGGCAAGACGGCTATCATGCTGAAGTTATAGAAACACCAAAATTCATGTATCAAAAATTAAACTATATTCACAACAATCCTGTTATAGATAAAATTGTAGAAAGAGCTGAAGATTATCTATTTAGTTCGGCAAGAAATTACGCTGATTTAGATTACGAGTTAGATGTAATTGTTCTTCCAAAGCAATTAATTACGTATTAGTTGAAATTGATAATTATATTGGTCACGGACTACAAGTCCGCGACAACGGGTATGATCGTTGTTCCTAAAGACGAATTAGTTTAATGTTTATTTAATTGTAAGTTGCTCCGACTTATAACCCTTTCACGTGTTGTTAGGGTCTACAAGTCCGCGACAACGGAGAAACGGGGCAGTTAGGTTCATTGTACATTACCTATAAAAATTTCGATTTCCAGATGTTGATTTCAGTGATTTTCCCTTAAATTTATATTCTTCATTTTTAAAGTGCTTATACTGAATCGCTTGAGTATTTGGGATTAAGAAGACTGAAATTAAATTATCCTTACGATAGTCAACCGAAAATTTTATCGCTTCAAATTCCAAACTTTGGTTCACAGAGATTTCGCCGATAAAATTATTAATAGAAAAAACTCCCAGTGAATCTGATTTTAATAAAGATTTTTCATTACCCTTAAATAAGGTAAAAACTACTTCGTATGCTCTTAAACTATCAATAGTATAAAAATTAATAATTGACAGATTACTATTTTCAACTCTTTTGCGTACAATTATTGCCTCCTTATTTTTTAATGTATCAATGAAACTAGTGATACGTAAAGAACCGTTTTCTTTTTCTATTTTGCCATGAGTTAATCCACCTGTCAAATGCTCTTTCCATTCATAAGTAAATCTTGTTTCACTTTGGTTAATAGTCAAAGTACCGCTTTCGACAGAATTATCCTTCGGGTTAGTAAAATATTTACCCGAAATTACCTTTTCTGTTTTGCAAGAAGATATTTCTAAAATAATTAGGGTGCCTATTATAACTTTAAATACATTCATACTTTGGAAGAGTTTTTGAAACATATCATTTTAAATAAGTTCATTATGGTTTTAGTTATTTCACTTGATAAATATTTAGCCTGTAGTCTCGAACTTTTAGCCAACTCCAAAGCAGTAGCAATGCTTCTGAATTTTAAATTTACGAAATATGTTTTAATTAATAAGGATGTCAAATATATAATTTCTTAGGCCACGGACTACAAGTCCGCGACAACGGGATATCAAGGACAGATAACGGAATACGCGTGATGCTTTATATGACGCTAATTCTTGCTATTCTTATAATAGCGTATAAAAAAATTAATAATTTAAAAGGGTATAAAATACCAAAACTAAAGTTTGCTAATGAATTAGAAGCAGATATAATAAAAGAAATTGTAATATTATGTGGCGGACAACCTTTAAAAATGAAACATCTATTTAATGACTCTTAAGGTTTCGAACACTAATGACTACAAGTCCGCGACAACGGGTGTTGCTTTTGCAAATGTATTGGCGTTAAATTTTTTTATACAAAGTTATCGCTTATTGGGTTGTAGTCAGCCTTTCTTGATTTTTCTTAAATAGTTCTTTAATTATTTCAGAGAATAGATTTGTTAATTGGTATTTGAATGTTTGTAGATTTATTTCATTATTGTAATATTCTATAGGAAATTCAAATTCCAACATTTTGTTATTATTTATAATAAAGTATTTATCTGTTATTTGAATTAGTTCTTTATTCGAGTTTTGTTTGACAGTTAAAATCTCCTTTTCCATTTCATTATAATGGGCTTTGATAAAGTCTTTCACGATTTTTCCTTGAACTTCTTGCGTCTTGAAATAACCATGATTATCAAGCCTTTTAATGTAGAAATTATTGGTCTTTGAGAATAAAAAGAAAATTTCAAACGGATTGTTGTCACAAGGTATTAGTGTTGTATCTGAGTCCGTAATTGTAGCTCCATAATATATAACTGACTTTACAATAACAAGATTTGTCTTATCTATTTTTAAATTTTTAATTTCGATTTGAACTAAACTGTCTATGTCGGTGTATTTGAACTTTGGTGATATTTTTCCTGACACTTGCCCAAATGATATATTTGTTAACAAATACGAAAGTAAAAAGAGAATATTGAGTTTCATTGAAGTCATCTTAAATTTATTGCTAACGCTTATCACTGTAACGTAATATCAAAGATTAACACAGAATTTGCAGGAACACTTCCGCTTGCTTGTGCACCGTAGCCTAGAGCTGATGGAATTAATAAAATTCCTTTTCCTCCGCCTTTTTTAAAATAAGGAATACCTTCTTGCCATCCCTGTATCACAGAGCTTAAACTAATACTTAATCCAGAGGCACTGCTTTGATCGAAGGTGCTTCCGCTTGTAAAGTAGCCTTTATAAATAACATTAACGGTTGAGTTAGCTGCTGGATTTGCGCCTGTACCAACTGTTTTAATCACATAATACAAACCAGAACCCGTAGCAGTGGCATTTAATTGATGGTCGGAAATGTATTGCTTAATAATACCATCATCAACCGCTGCCTGGTTAACCGTAGGTGTTTTTTTACATGATACAGATAGTATAATTATTAGTAAGAGTGCTAAGCTATTTTTCATTTTTGTTATATTTAATAGATTCTAATGCATTTTAATAAACGTACTCATACGTTGGTAATTGTGCGGTGGCTGTGGACGAACGGAGCGAAATTTTGTTTTTATTGCAAATAGTGCGTAGGTTTTTCGCGCGTGTAAAAACAAAATATGGCGTTCGTCCTTGACTTTTGATTCTTTTGGTCAAGCAAAAGAAAATAAAAAAAGAAATCCATTGTTTTGTTAATGATGCCGTCATTTTAACAAGCCTTAAGCTTCAATCATCTCTTCGTTATAAAACCAAGTTTTTGCAACGTCGGCTTGTATAGCAGAATCTACCAATAAACCATTCGCATGATCTTCTTCCTTGTATGGAATTTTCAAATCCATAACATACGGATCTACTTTAATATCTAAAGCAGTTCCATTTACTTGATGGCTCACTAAGCGGAATACTTCTGCTGCCACGTTCTCTAAAACACCCATGTTTTCAGCTACTACAGCAACAATGTTTGTTAAGCCATGCATGGTATCGATACCTCTTTGGAATTTTTTCAAGTAATCCAAATCTAATGGATCGATGTAACGGTTATTGAATGTTTTGTTTTCGTGTGGTAACCAATCTAAAAATAAATCTTGTACTGCCTTATTTAATCTGCCGAATTTACGCCCTAAACTTTTTTCAGAAACAAATAAATCCTTTAATACTTTCAAATCCGTAAAGCCATGATTGGTAAATAATAAACACGGCACCGACCAGTATATAGCCCAATCCCAAAATATTTTCACTACCATAATTTGAGCGCTACCCATTAATTTATATTTATCTTGATAAATAGGTAGCCAGCTTGTAAACCACGACAAATGCGTTTGTTCGTAGATTTGTGCTCGTACCGAAATGTCTTCACCTTTTTTGTCTCTTAAAATTAAATCACTTAACCAAGTATTATTTAAGGAAATAAAATCACTGCCAGGCGAATAGAACGGATCTAAAAACGCACCGGCTTCGCCTGTTACAGCCCATCTGTCAGCCGAATAGATACGGCCACTATCGTGTGCGAAATGTTTTAAAATTCTGAAATCCATTAAGTCTTCTTTCGGAGGACACACATGCTTCAATGCTTGAGGCTCATGTTTTTCGATCCATTTCAGTGCTTTTTCGTAAGTATTGATTGTTTCAAATGGATGGATGTCTTCATCAGCAACAATACCTATACTCGTATTTTTTGAGCCCAATGGAATGATCCACAACCAGTAACCCTTATCTATTAAATGTACTGTACTCAGGTAACGTAATTTTGGTGCTAAAAATGTTTTCCATTTTTCATTGGTACTCCAGTCATCAATATCAATCACACCTTTTACTCTAAACCATACTGCATTTACATTATGTGGTGCCTCTTTGGCAAAGCCCAATTTACGCTTCAATAAGCTAATACGGCTCGTTGCATCAACAACCCATTTGCCTATTGCTTTTTTATCTTCACGTTCGTGAGCATAAATTACTTCATGTAAACCTTCATCATTAATTTTAAAATTAACGTCTTTGGCACGAGCGGCTAAAATAAAATCGGTGCCTAAGGATTTAGTATATTTTTCTAAATAATTTTCAAAGGTACCTCTGTCTAATTGATGACTTGGCACGGGCAGTTTCAAGCGTGGTCCTAATTCAACACGATTGGATAATTCATCTTTTTTTCCATCTGTAAAAAAAAATCTCAAACCGTGTTTTGGCAATTCAAATTCTTCCAAATAATCTTTCAAGCCCAATACTTCTCTGTAATAATGTGTGGCTAATTCAACCGTAGACTCGCCTACTTTGTGAGCGCCTATTGGAGCTGCTTTATCTCTGCTTTCTAATATTAAAATAGAAACATCAGGGTTTGCTTGTTTTAGTTGAATGGATAGTGTTAATCCTGCTAAACCGCCACCGGCAATAATTACGTCGTATTGTTTTTGCATGAGTTTTTGTTTTGTCTATTAACAAAAATACAAAGTTTATTGATTAAAACACGACTATTCGGAAAGACTTTTTGCTCAATAAATCTGTACGTTTTTTTAAATAATGCCATATAAATAAAACCATTAACCGTCTGCTAGGTAACGTTCACCGACTATGACGTAAATCCCGCCTAATAGCTATTGTTTAACAGGTATAACAACTATACTTTTACAAAAAAATACAACAACTCAACATGGAAAATATAACTAACTCCTCAGATTCAGAACAAAACACAATTTGGACTAACATGGAAAAAAGTCATCGTCGTGGAAAAATTGCAGGCGGCATTTTTATTGTCATCATTGGCTCTTTGTTTTTAGCAAGAGAATTAGGTGCTACTTTACCCGAATGGTTATTCACTTGGAAAACATTTTTAATTGGTATTGGTATAACGATTGGTATCAAACATAACTTTAAGAATGCCATGTGGTTTTTCTTAATACTAATTGGCGGTACATTTTTATTAGGCGATCTATACCCTGATATGATTATTAAACGAGTGATGTGGCCGATTTTAATTATTGTAGTTGGTGTGTTTACCATATTAAAACCTCGTCGTAAACACAGAAATATTTTTTTTAAACACGATCGTCGTGGTCATTGGCAAGGCCGTGCCGATAATAGCTGTTATAAAAACAATGTAGTTGCTACTGATGAAGATCATATTGATTCTACCACGTTTTTTGGAGCCGTAGGAAAAAAAATTATTTCAAAAAACTTTAAAGGAGGCGATATTGTAATTGTATTTGCTGGCAACGAACTTAATTTAATGCAAGCTGATTTGGCTGATGGAGCAACATTAGAGATAACAACGGTATTTGGAGGTGCGAAAATTTTAGCTCCTGCTAATTGGGAAATTAAATCAGAAATAGTATGTGTATGCGGAAGTGTAGAAGATAAAAGACCAATTATGCAAGGTGGGCACGAACCTTCTAAAATATTGATCTTAAGGGGAACTGTATTTTGTGGAGGTATTGAAATAAAAAGTTATTAATTAAAAAACTAAAATATTAATCTATTAAATTTAAATTATTATGCAAAATTATTTAGCAAAACTGATATTTAATATCAATATCGAAAACGGATCTGATGTTTCTCAATTTGATGAACAAGTGCGCTTGGTATCATCGACTAATTTAGAAAATGCTTTTCATAAAGCACGAACCATTGGTAAGCAAGAAGAAGAAACTTTTTTAAATACGCAGAATAATCCAGTACATTGGAAATTCATTGATGTGATTGATGTTTATCCTTTAGATACGCTTAAAGATGGGGAACAAGTGTTTTCATTAACTCACGAAAAAGAAGATACACATTCATTCATAAATTATATTCGTCAAAAAGCAATGGCTATTCAAACAAAAAACTTAACTTTTGCCTAGCTTATTTGAAAATTAAATCAACATATTCTTTAAAAAAGATTATCCTGCTGCTTCCTATTTGGTGGCTGTTTTGGACAATTATGCAAATTTTTGTCCTACACCGTTTAGGAATACCTTGGAACATCGCCTTAGTTGATGGCTTTGTTTCAAATGCGTTATTATCAATACTTGTATTAAGTGTTGTTATATTTTATCGATATTATCAGCCGGGAACAAGCAATCGGATGCTTCGTCTTTTTCATGGATTGGCAGTGACAATTTTATATACTATCTTATTGAATTGGCTCTTTCATTTTTTATTTTCAGCAAATGTGGAATACCTTTCTTTTGTAGAAAAATCAATGCCTATTCGTTCTATGTATGCATTTTTAATGGTGGCATTTATATCGGTTTTAAATTGGGTGTTGTCACAAATGGAAGAAAAACAAGCACAAGATCAACGCAAAGCAGAAACAGATCAAATAGCCATCGAAGTAGAGTTGGTAAGACTTAGACAACAATTGCAACCGCATTTTTTATTTAACAGTTTAAATTCTATCAGTGCATTAGCAGGTTCCAGACCAAATGAGGCTCGTGAGATGATCCAAAAATTATCTGATTTTTTGAGAGGAACTTTAAAAAAAGAGGAACAAAAAACAGTGACGTTGAAAGAAGAATTAGAGCATTTGAATTTATACCTTGATATAGAAAAAGTACGTTTTGGTTATCGTTTACAAACGAAATTAAACATTGATGAAAAGACCTTGTCTTTAAAGCTACCACCGTTGTTAATACAACCTATCGTTGAAAATGCCATTAAATTTGGACTATACGACACGATTGATGCGATCACTATTAGTATAGATGCAATTGTTGAAAATAACTTATTATGTATTTCTGTGAAAAACCCTTATGATTCAGAAACCTTGAAAGCTAATGAAGGCTTAGGTTTTGGATTGACTTCCATACAGAGACGATTACAGTTATTGTATGCGCGTAACGATTTAATGTTTACAGAAAAAAAAGAAAATATATTTACTGCCACTTTAAAAATTCCTCAACAGCTTTTGTAATATGCAAAAAATCATCATCATCGACGACGAGCCATTGGCCAGAAGCCTTATTGTAGAATACCTACAACACCATCCTTCTATTCAAATAGTAGCAGAATGCGATAATGGATTTCAAGGCGTTAAAGCCATTGCACAACATAAACCAGATCTTATTTTTTTGGATATACAAATGCCAAAAATTAATGGATTTGAAATGCTTGAATTACTGGATACAGCACCTTCTGTTATTTTCACCACTGCGTTTGACGAATATGCAATTAAAGCTTTTGAGACTAACGCTATTGATTATCTTCTGAAACCCTTTAGTAAAGAGCGTTTTGATAGTGCTGTTGAAAAATGGATGTCTAAAACTTTAAATTCAAGTGCTGATACAATTCATATTACTCGTTTAGAAAATACACCTAAGCAACCAGATGAAAAAAACAGGATTGTAGTAAAAAATGGAAGTGATATACGGATAGTGCCTGTTAGTGAGCTTTTCTACATTGAAGCTTATGATGATTATGTGAAATTATTTACAAAAGATTCTTATTTTCTTAAAAAGAAAACTATGAATTATTATGAAGAGGTGTTAGATAGTTCTCAGTTTTTCAGAACCCATCGTTCCTTTATTATCAACCTTCAGCAGCTTACTAAAATTTAACCCTTAGAAAAAAATACGTAGATCGCGCTGTTAAAGAACGGAAAAAAAATTCCGTTAAGCCGTTCGAGTTATT